>CALDPW010000055.1 GCA_937911885.1 uncultured Clostridia bacterium
AACATTTAGATGAACAACTATCATATATAAATCTAAACAAAATTGATAATTACCCAAATATTATTTGTGAATATTTTGAGGAACAATTTAACAACAATAATTTTGTTGATATTAATAGTTTTTGCCCATATTATATGCAATTATCACAAGCTGAACGTGAATTAAAGGATAAACAAAATGATAAATAAGTTATCAGAACAAAATCTTGATGAGTTGTTTGAATTAGATAATGCAATTTTTAATTTGGATCCTTATAGTAAAGAACAAATTAGGGATGAACTAACTCAAACTAATAGAATTTATTTGGGATATTATAAAAACAATAAACTTGTTGCATTTGTTGGTGTAAGTGTAACAATTGATTTTTGTGATATTATTAAAATTGGCGTTTTGTCGGAATATCGTAAGTTGGGAATTGCAAAAGAATTGGTGACAGAACTTATTAAAATATTAACCAGTTTGGGTGTTAAAAAGATATTGCTTGAAGTTAGAGAGAAAAACGTTGGTGCAATTTTGTTTTATAAAAAAATGGGATTTAATGAAATTGCTACTCGTAAAAATTATTATGTAGGAGATAACGCAAAAATATTAGCTTTAGAAATTTAATATGTATATTAATTATAAATTAATAGGCAAAGGAGAAAAAACTGTTTTATTTTTACACGGTTGGGGTGCAAATTTAAACAGTTTTTTATTTTTTAAAAATGCGAATTTAATAAACAGCAAAATGTTGTTTGTTGATTTTGCTGGTTTTGGTGAAAGTGAAAAATTATCAAATCCATTTGATGTGTTTGATCATGCTTTGCAAGTGTTTAAATTGTTGAAACAATTGCAAATAAACAATATTAGCATTGTTTGTCATTCTTTTGGTGGAAGAGTTGCAATTATGTTGGAGACCATGTTTAACGTAAAAGTTGATAATTTGGTGCTTATTGGTAGTGCGGGAATCAAACCTAAATTTAGTTTGTTAACTTTTTTTAAAATAAGATTATTTAAGTTTTTAAAAATAATAAATAAAATAGTAAAAATCGATTTAAGTAAGTTTGGTAGTGCTGATTATAAGATGCTAAATAATGTTCAAAAAACCTCTTTTAAAAAAATAGTTTTATTTAATCAAAAAAAATATTTAAAAAGTATAAAGTCAAAAACTTTAATTGTCTGGGGGAGGGATGATAATCAAACACCTATGTATATGGCAAAAATATTCAATAAAAAAATTGCTGGATCAAAGTTGGTGGTATTGCAAAATTGCAATCACTTTTGTTATGTCCAAAAACCACAAATTGTGTTGTTTGAGGTTGCTAATTTTTTAAATTTAAATGTTTAGTGGGTGTTATGCAAATATTTGAAATATTGCTTTATATAAGTGTAATTTTAATGTTAGTGGCAATAGTCTGCTTAAATTTAAGCGTTTTTAATTATTGGTTTTTGATATTGCAACAAAATAGATATTTAAACCTTAAGAGCTTAAAATTTTTCTATTTGGAAAATAAACTACAATTAAAGTTAACAATTGTAACTTTGTGTTTGTTTGCGCTAAATGTTTTGTTTGTTTTGTTTTTATTTAACTATGTAAAATTATTAGTGTTATTAAATCTGTTAATTATTTTTAGTGTTCAACTTTACTTAAAACATAGTTTTTCAAAAATAAAAACAAAATTATCACTAATTGTAACAAAGCGTGTTGTTAGGTTATATGTAACATATATTATTTTAAATTTGTTATTACTATTATTTGTTTTAAATTTGCTTAAATTTAGTGTGCTTTATTTGATATTGTTTGGATTGTTTTATGCATTTCAAGGGGTTATTATTGTTGCTTCCAATATTATAAATTTGCCAGTTGAGTTTATTATTAAATATTATTATATTAAAAAAGCAAAACAAAAACTAAAAAAATATCCCAACTTGCAGGTTGTTGCTATAACTGGTAGTTATGGTAAAACAAGCACAAAAAATTATTTATATCAACTTTTAAAGCACAAATTTAATGTTTTAATAACTCCAAATTCGTTTAATACACCAATGGGAATAACAAAAACAATACTGCAAAATCTTAATGCTGGTTATGATATTTTTATTGTTGAGATGGGCGCTGATCATAAAAATGATATAAAAAAATTGTGTAACATTATTAAGCCCAACATTTCTGTTATAACTGCTGTGGGGACTCAACATTTAAAAACATTTAAAACTCTTAAAAATATAATTGAAACAAAATATCAAATTGTTAAATATGCAAAACAAAATGTTGTGTTTTTTACTAATAGTTTTAACAAGGTTTGCAAAAATTATTTTGATATTAGTAAGTGTGAAAAATATTGTGTTGGAAACACAACTGATAATGATGTGATTTTAAAAGATTTTAAATTTGAAAATATTACAAGATTTACATTAAATATAAACAATGTGGATTATTGTTTTAAAACCAGATTGTTGGGTGAATATAATGTGCAAAATTTGGCACTGTGCATTATGATTGCAACAAAACTTGGCGTTTCGTTAAATGTGATAAAATCAGCTGTTAAAAATATATATCCTGTGCCACATAGGCTTAGCTTAATGTGTTTGGCAAATGGGGCTAAGTTGATTGATGATAGTTTTAATAGTAACGAATACGGTGCGATGCAAGCGCTAAATGTGTTGCAAAGCTTTAACAAGATAAAAGTTGTAATTACATGTGGCATGATAGAGTTGGGTGGTGAACAATACGAAAAAAATTATAACTTTGGAAAACAAATTGCAAATGTTGCTGATTATGTGTGTGTTGTTAATAAAACCAACAGGGATGCAATTATTAATGGTTTGTTATCGCAAAATTATAATATGGAAAGAGTTTTTGAGTTTGATGATTTTAAATCGGTGTTTGATCAAGTGTTAAAACTTGCGAACAAAAACTGTGTTGTGTTGATTGAAAATGATTTGCCGGATAGTTATAAATAGGAGGGAAAATGAAACAAAATATTGCTGTTATTTTTGGAGGAGTTAGTTGTGAACACGATATTTCTATAATTTCTGCTGTTCAAGCGATGAAGAATATTGATGTTAATTATTATAATATTATTCCAATTTACATAACTAAAAGTGGTGCTATGCTAACTGGTAAAAAACTGCTTAATATTGATAGTTTTTCTAATTTTAACAATTCAAAAACACGATTGGTTAGTTTTTGTGTTGGTAGTAATTATTTGTTTGTTAAAACAATATTTGGATATCGCAAAAGCATTGCTATTGATGTAGCACTAATTGTGATGCATGGTGAAAATGGTGAGGATGGAAAAGTTGTTAGTTTGTTAAATATGTGTGGTATTCCACACACTGCTTGTAGTGGATTAAATGGAGAGTTGTGTTTAGATAAGTGTGTGTTTAAAGAATACTTAAAAGGCATTGGAATTAAAACAATTAAGGGTGTTAACTTATTTAGTTATGATTACTATAATAATCCGGAAAAACATAAGAAAAACATTTATAATGCATTAGGGTATCCGTTAATAATAAAACCAGCTACACTAGGATCATCAATAGGTATTGTTATTGCACACAATAAACAAGAACTTGAAGAAGGATTGGCTGTTGCGTTTAAATATTGTAATAAAGTTCTAATTGAAAAATTCTTGCAGGATATTGTTGAGGTGAATGTTGCAGTTATGGGTTGTGAAAACAATCTTATTGTTTCAGAAACTGAGCAACCAATAAATAAAAGCGATATATTGAGTTTTGATAATAAGTATTTGCAGGGTGATGTTAAGGGGATGCAAAGTTTATCGCGTGTTATTCCTGCAAAAGTTGATTCGGAAGTTACAACAAAAATAAAAAACATTGCAAAACACATATTTTTACATATGGGATTAAAGGGTGTGGTTAGATTTGATTTTATTGTTGATAAAAATAACAATATTTATGTTAATGAGCTAAATTCTATTCCTGGTTCGCTTGCTTTTTATTTGTTTGAACCGGTTGGAATTAAATATAATGAATTAATAAACAAACTGCTTAAATTTGCTTATGTTGAATATAATGCAAACTATAATTTAATAAAAACTTTTAGCAGTTCTGTTTTAGATGGTTGCAAATTAGGGAAGGGAGTAAAAAATAATTATGCATAAGTATGCATAATTATTTTTGTTGTTTTTGATCAAATTATATGTCTAAACTTAACAATTTTGTTTGTAAACTTGTTCTAATTGATGCACTATCAATTTGATGCGTAAGGTTAAGTAAAGCAACTTTTTCGCTTGCTGTAAAAAACAAATTATTTAAACCGATGCAATTATTAAGTATAACACCACCATTTTTACCTCTTTTGGTTTGAATTGGTATGTTGTTGCTATCTAAAACTGTTAAATAACGATATATGGTTCTAATGCTAACATCGTATTTGTTAGCTAAATATTTTGCTGTTACTTGCTTGTGTCGAACCAATGTTAAAAGTATTCCAAATAATATGTCAATATGCATAAATATACACCATGATTGTTTTTTTATTAGTATTATTATATCATGAAAAATTTCACATATCAAACATATGTTCGATATTTTATAATAAATATTCAAACACACCAAAATCGGTGTTTCCGTAGCTATTTGTTATTATTGGATTAATTAAATTGTAATTTACAAAAAATGTTAAATTTGAATTTATTGTTTTTATTTTATTTATTTCAATATTATAAATGCCAGCATAAATGTTTAAAAAGGTTAGTTGATTATTTTGTAATTTGTATATTGATAGTTGATTTGTTTGATTAGCAACAATTATTATTGAATCGTTTAGTTGAATGCAAAAATAAGAGTTTACATTGTTTAATATGGTGTCGTCTTTTAACTTGTCTCCGTGAGAACAAAAATTATAATATTTTAGTTGTGCATTAGTTAAATATATCATTGTGTTATATGAGTCAAAATTAAATATATTGCTTTTGTTTGTTTGTGGTATTGATGTGTTAAATAATGTGTTAAACGCACTATCTAAAATTAAATATTCTTGTTTATTATTGTGTTCTATTAAAAAAATATAATTGTTTAGATTGTAACAGTAGTTTATTGCTGTGCAATTAATAAAATTTTTTAAATCATTTATTGCTGTTGGGCTAACAGAACAAATATCAAGACTGTTGTTGGTGTTGTATGCAAAAAGTATTTGTAAGTTGTTCATTTGTGTAAAAACTAAATTTTCAATTTTGTTATTTAATAAAATCTTTTTATTTAGTAATGGATAAAAAACATAACTTTTATTTTCATACTCATTAAATATGGCAATAGTGGAACTGCATACAATTTTTAATCCATTTTCTTTTCCACTAAAAGCTTGATTTAAGGTGTTGTTTGATAGGTTATATTCAAATATTATATAGCCGTTATGATTAACTAAAATATAAATTTTATTGTTAAAAACAACACTATTAATATAGTTAAAATCATAGTTTTTGTAACTTGTTGTTATGTGTTTTAGGTTTCCTAAAAAATCCACAACTGCAACAAATAAACACTTATTATTATTGTAAAAATAGCAATCGTTTGATTTTGTTTTACCAATTATAATATGATTGTTTACTGTTATTACATCGCAAATTGTGTCGGAGTTGCTGCCACCAAAATTATTTTCAAAATTAATATTGTTAAGAGTGCTTTTTGATGCTTGTTTATAGGTGAAGGAATTGGTTGATGGTGTTGTGTTTGAATTTATATTATTAATTGTGTTTGTTGGTTGAAAATTGCACAAGATAATAATTAGTATTATCATAATAATTAAAAGCAATAAAATTGAAACAATATTTAATAACTGTTTTTTTAACATAGTTCACCTCAATTTTTTTGTAATTATAACAGCAAAAAGTGTTGAGATGATGATAATTTCAAAAGTAGTTAAAATTATTAAAAAAAATAAAAAATGCTTATAAAATCAGCATTTTTTTTATTTTATTTACAATATTTTAAAATTTGTTCAACAATGTTTTTTACGCCGTTGCCATAGTATTGTTTTTGTTTTTCAATTATTGTATTTTTATTGTTAAATAACTTGTTAATTTCGGTTATTAAAGTTTTTGTATTTAAATCTTCTTGATTTAGCACGTGTGCAAAACCTTTATTTAAAAAGTTTTTAGCATTTTCAATTTGATCTCCACGAGAACTTTCTTTGCTTAATGGAATAAGTAGCATTGGCTTTTTTAAAGCTAAAAATTCAAATATTGCATTTGATCCAGCTCGGCTAATTACAATATCACACAGCGCAAAATAATTTTCGATATTGGAAGTAAATTCAATTTGGTAGTAGTTGTTTAAGTTTAATTGCTTGTTTATATTGTTTTTTCCAACAATATGAATCACATTGAATTGTTTTGTAATCTCTGATGCACACATAAACATAACGTCGTTAATTGCTTTTGCTCCAAGACTGCCACCAATAACAAGTAGGGTAGATAGATTATTATTAAATTTGCATGTTTGTTTTGCTATCTGTTTATTTCCCATAAACAACTGGTTTCTAATTGGGCTTAATGTATAAACACCCTTGTTTTTAAGTTTTTGAGCTGTTTCTTTAAAACTGCAGCACATAACTTTGCATTGTTTTAAGATTATTTTGTTTGCTAACCCTAGTGATAAATCGCTTTCGTGGGCAACTACCGGTATTGATAATTGCTTTGCAGCAATTGTAACAGGAACTGAAACAAATCCTCCCTTAGAAAACACGATGTTTGGTTTTAGTTGTTTTAATATTTTTTTTGCTTCAATAATTCCTTTTAGTAGTTTTATTGGGATTAATAAATTTTTTAAACTTAATGATCGTATTAATTTAACGGTTGAAATTGAATAATAATTAACGTTTTTTTGTTCGCTTATTATTTGTTTTTCTATGCCATTGTGACTGCCAATATAACAAATATTTTTAAAGTGTTTTTTTAATTCGGGCAGTAGTGCAATGTTTGGCATAACGTGTCCAGCTGTGCCTCCGCCGCATAAAACAATTGTTTTTTGATTTTCCATAATTTATCTCCAATTTGTATTTATATTATTTTATGAATTGTTTTTTAATTTAATCATATAAATTTTTGTTAAATTAAGTGTTAATAATTTTCTATTATAAAAATACAATAACATGCATAAGTATGTAACAAATGATTAAATATAAAATATTATGCAAAACATACAAATAACGCTTTAATGCGTATTGTTTTTAACATTTATTTATAAATTTAATAATTTATGTTTATACAAAAAATATTGTTTCAAAATTTTATATATAATTATTTATAATAATTAATATATAAATTAAAAACAGTTTTAATTAAATTTGAGATTGTGTTATACTACTTTGTAGTAAATAATTTTAATGTACTTTTGGAGGAAATTTTGGCTAATACTAATAGTTATAACAGTAAAGATATTCTTGTGTTAGATGGGTTAGATGCAGTAAGATTGCGCCCAGGTATGTATATTGGAACAACTGGCAGCAAAGGTATGCATCATTTACTTTGGGAAATTGTTGATAATGGTATTGATGAATTATCAAATGGATATGGTAACAAATTAAGTGTTACTATTCACAAAGATAACTCAATAACAGTTTTAGATAATGGTAGAGGTATTCCGGTTGATAAACATCCAAAATTAAAAGTTAGTGGTGTTGAAGATGGTTTTACACAACTGCATACTGGAGGAAAGTTTAATAACTCTAACTATGCTTATTCTGGTGGTTTGCATGGTGTTGGTGCGTCGGTTACTAATGCTTTATCGGAATGGTTAAAGGTTACCGTTTTTAAAGATGGTTCAAAATACTTTATGGAATTTGCATCAATTGAAAAGGGCAAAAAGGTTTCGGGCGGTGTTCCACTAGCTCCATTAAAATTGATGGGTAAAACAAAACTATCTGGAACAGAAATTACATTTAAACCAGATAAACGTATTTTTGGCGATGAAAAATTTGATTTTGATATAATATCCAAAAAGCTTCAACAAATTGCTTTTTTAAATGGTGGAATTGAAATTTCACTTGTTGATGAAAATCAAAAAGACACCGAAACAAACGAATATAAGTCTGTTATTTATAACTATAAAAATGGTTTAAGAGATTTTATTAAATATCTTAACTATGCCGATACTTTGCTTTATAAAGAGCCAATTTATATTGAAGGCAAAAGCGATTTGGTTTCGTTAAGTTTAGCTATTCAACACGTTGATTCTTATAACGAAAACACATTCAGTTTTGTTAACAACATTCCAACAACCGAAGGTGGAACTCACGAAACCGGTTTAAAAAGTGCAATAACACGTGCGTTTAATGATATTTCAAGAAATTTAGGATTATTAAAAGAAAAAGAAGATAACTTGCTTGGTGAAGATTTTAGAGAGGGTATTACTTGTGTTTTATCAATTAAATTAAAATCTGTTCAATTTGAAGGCCAAACAAAAACAAAACTTGGTAATCCAGAAGTTAGACCAGAAGTTGAAACAATTGTTTATAATGGATTGATTAAATTTGCTGAACAAAAAAGCAGCAAAAGCATTATTACCGAAATTGTAAATAAGGCTAAGGGGGCTGCAAAAGTAAGGCTTGCATCTAAACATGCAAAAGAAGTTGCACGTCAAAAAAATAGTGCCGACACATATTCATTAGTTGGCAAACTTGCTAGCTGCACTGGCAGAAATGCTTTAATAAATGAATTGTTTATTGTTGAGGGTGATTCGGCTGGTGGTAGTGCAAAACAAGCACGTGATAGAGCATATCAAGCAATTTTACCTTTAAAGGGAAAACCTTTAAATGTTGAAAAAAAGCGCTTAACACAAGTGCTAGAAAACGAAGAAATTAGAACCATTATTAGTGCTTTGGGTGCAGGAATTGGCAATGATTTTAAAGTTAACAACTTGCGCTATAATAAAGTTGTTATTTTGGCAGATGCCGATCAAGATGGTGCTCATATTAGGGCAATTTTATTGACATTCTTCTATCGTTGCATGCGCCCACTAATTGAGCATGGACATGTATATATCGCTCAGCCACCTCTATACCAAATCAAGCATGGTAAGCATGGAGAGGACGTTGAGAGCGATGCAGAGCTAACCTCAAAGCTTATTAAGATTGGTGCTGAGCAGTTCTCTTATACATCAACCGATGAGGCAATAAAGATTGAAAGCACCTCAATGCCAAGCCTTCTTGAGACACTTGCTGCTGCAGAGTCTATTTGCAATCGTTTGCGCAAACAGAATATTGATTTGAAGCGTTATTTTGAGGCGCGTAAGCCAGAGACAGGAGATTTCCCTAACTATCGAGTTATTACTGATGTTAATGGTAATCCTAATGAGCACTATGTATTTACTCTTGAGGAAACAATGGAGCTCAAGCGCATGGTTTCTGAATTGCTTCAATGTGAGGTAGAGGAGCTTGATGATTTGGAAAATCCAAATTACAACTCAGCAGAAATCCGTCAGTCAAATGAGCTTCGTCGCCTAATGTCTGCACTCCATAACTACGGCTTTAAGCTTGGTGATTTCTTAGGAAATGAAGAAACAGAGCTAGGTAGCCTCTGCGATGAAAAGGGTCAAAATTATCCAATTAAATCCTTGCTTGAGTTGCTGGATAT
>CALDPW010000056.1 GCA_937911885.1 uncultured Clostridia bacterium
GATAAAGGTCTCCACCCCACCATCCACTGCCATAATAGAACTCTTCGCTCTTCCAGTTAGAAATTGTTTTGTAATCGGTTTTTGTCATTCCCTTATATGCATGACGACTATACATATTTTGAAGAACTCCCACACCACAAGATTTAACTGTTGTATCACGACAATAACTAGAATATGTTGAAGACATTGTATCTTGAATATAAGAAATTGGATCCACATTGTTCTTATAAGCATTAGAATATCCAGCAGCTATATAACTTAAGATATTATAGTCGTTGGTATAGTTCCAATAATAACTAGACCCCCAATCTGTGCCAATAATGCTATAAGCCTTTGTTCCACTCCAACCATAAGGTTTATCAAATGTTTCAGTAATTGCGTGGAATTTAGTGTAATTATTTGTTCCATTATCAAACACGTTATAGTAACTATCGGATGTGTTATCGGTAATAGTAAATGTACGTTGAATAATACGTTTTCTCAAATACCACCACCAATCGTTATCCCAATCAAAGTCATCGCGGTTACGATGAACAACATATGTTGTTGCATAATCGTAAATGCCAACAATTTTATTTGAACCTGTAACCGAAATTGATGTTTGATTTCCATCAAGAGCTCCCGAAACAAAGCCAAAATACAACTTAATATATCCACTTGAATCAGTTCCGTGTGGAACGCTTTTACTACGTAAGTCAACCCCACCATATTCAACGGCAAAGTATTCACGTTTTTCATCAAGACGGTTATCGGTATAAGTTCCTAATAAATATCCATCAACAGTGGTTGTACTATTAATTGTAATACATCCAAGATAATCCTTATAGTTTGTGCTTGTTATAGCTGTTGGCATGTTGTAATAATTACTAGCCGCACCAGCTTTTGGTGAATAACCAAATCCATTATCCTCATCCATTTCAAGATCAGTATGCGAATTTAGTGTATTCGAATTTGATGTTGCATTGTTTAATGTTCCTTTTTGATAACCAACAACACCACCAATTAATCTAGCACCGGTTAATGTGTTGCTATCAGATTTAACAGAATTAATTGTTCCTTTGTTTTGGAATCCAACAATACCACCAATTGCAAAGTTTTGTTTTGACGAATTGCTTGCAATTGTTGAACTCTTAACTGTTAACACACCACCAGTATTAGTTAATGAGTTACCATCCATATATCCAATAACGCCACCAGCAGCAACAACACCTGCAGTTTCGCCAGGAGCAATTGTTAAGCTAGAAAGTTCATAATTTTGATTGTATTGAACGGTTGATGTTCCTTTTGTAACACCAACAACACCACCAACTTTATAATTACCATAAACAGTAACATTTGTTTCTGGATAGCAGTTTAACATGCTTGAAGCATTTAACATTTCACCAACAACACCACCAGCATTATTATTATCACCTGTTGAAATTTTTCCAACAGCTGTGCTGTGTCCTGATTTAAAGGATTCTGTTGAAGATAAACTTGTAAAGTCATCGGTTGAATTAACTGTCGAACCAGTAGCTGTAACACAGGATTCAATACTACCACTATCTAGGCTACCAATAATACCACCAACCTTATTTTTAGCCTTAACAGTGCCACTAAATTTAGCTTTTGTTAGTTTGTTTCCACCTGTTGAAGCAAACTTACCAACAACACCACCAACATAATTACCATATTCAACTGTTACATCAACATCAACATTGATGCTTGTGTTGTTAGTAAACGAAATTGATGTGTTATTAGCATAACCAACAAGTCCACCAACATTAATATAATTGTTTGCAGTAACAGAACTTGTTCCTAATACTTTTACGTCACTAATTGTTGAGCCTGAAACATAACCACCAAGTATGCCCACGCCAACAGTTCCACTTGCTGCCGAGGTTGCATTACCAACAATTACAGCATTGTTAAATGTTAAGTCTTTAACTGTTTTTCCAGCAATAGTTTTAAATAAACCAAAGCTTGTTGAAGAATTTTCAATACGTAAATTGCTAATTGTGTAACCTTTACCATCAAATTCTGCACCCAAAGATTCTTGTGGAGCAATTTTGTTTACATCTACTCCGGACATATTAATGTTGGTTACCATAAAGTAACCAGCAGCAGCATAAGCGCTTAAGTTATCAATTTGTCCTTTATGATATAGAATAAACTTATTGCTTTGAAGTGTATTAATATTAATACCATCACGAATGGTTGGATAACCATAGTTAATTGAATAATTATAGTTAGCAAAACTTGAGCTAACAGCTGTTGTTTGTAGTGCATATTGCACAAAATCGCCTTTAATAAACTCATCTGTTAATGCATAACGAACACCACTAACATTTGCGATGGTTTGTGCAGTTGCATATCTTGTGCCAGCACCATTTGTATTTGTTGTTGCATCAACATCAAAGTAACAGTTTGTAATAATTCCGTTATTTAAGTAAACAACAACATTACCATTAGAGTTTGTGCTTGCTTTTGCAGAATCAAATGTTCCTGCATAATAGGAAGTTTCAAGAATACCATTGTTTGTATAAATTAAACCTGCCGATTGAGCATTTAATCCTTGGGTTGCAGTAGCATGAGTATTAATATAAGAACTTGTTGAATAACAATCCTTAATAAACGCTGTTCCACAGCCTGTTCGTGCTGCATTGTTTGCGCTATTTACTGTAACAAATCCACTATATGAAGAATATGTTAAGCCAGAACCATAGGCAATCATAACAATACTACCACTAGCCACAATGTTAGCATTATTTGTTCCTACAAATGTTGCAACTTTATTATCTGCTGCAGTTGGTGCCGAAGATGGAGTTAAATAACCATATGTTACAACATTAACAATGTTACCATTGTTTGTTCTAACTAGCGCACCTGCCAAGTTGTAGCTTGTGCTAACTGCAACTTTAAAGTTTGCTAAAATACCATTATTTGTAAAATCATTTTTAATTTGACTTGTGTT
>CALDPW010000057.1 GCA_937911885.1 uncultured Clostridia bacterium
TTAGCAAGATTTGCTTCTTCGGGAGTCATTGTTGGAATATCGCCCTTTTTAAGTTTTTTAGCCAAATTTTTGTAATAGGTTTTTTGTGTGTTTTTTAACAATTTTAAAATATCCTTATTATATGCGCCCAAAAAAGTAGTAAATATTTCGCCATCGTTATTTAATGAAATGGTTAAAACTGTGCAAGCTTGTTCGCTAACAAGTTCTTCGTTTTCTTTTGAAAATATTTTTAGAGTTAAATCGTTATTTGTTTCAAACTTTTCCATATTTTATCCTACACGTTAAATTTAAACAACACAACGTCGCCATCTTTAACAACATATTCTTTGCCTTCGATGCGAACTTTACCTTTTTCTTTTGCCTTAATAAAGTTGCCACATTCAACCAAATCGTTGTAGCTAACAATTTCGGCTTTAATAAATCCACGTTCAAAGTCGGTATGAATTTTTCCTGCTGCTTGTGGGGCACAAGTTCCTTTTGTTATTGTCCAAGCTCTAACTTCTTTTTCGCCAGCTGTTAAATAACTAATTAAGCCCAACAAATCGTAACTAGCAACAATAAGTTTTGATAAACCTGTTTCGTTTATGCCAAGTTCTTGTTTAAACATATCAGCTTCTTCATCGGTTAAAGAACAAAGTTCTTCTTCAAGTCTTGCGCAAACAACAATTGTTTTGGCGTTTTCGTTTGAAGCATAATCTTTAACTTGTTTAACATATTCTAATTCTTCGGCTGTTGTAATGTGATCGTCATCAATGTTAGCACAGTAAATTACTGGTTTGCTTGTAATTAGGAAAAAGTTTTTAATAATTTCTTTTTCTTTTTCGGTAGCATTGTAGCTTCTTACTGGTTTTTCTTGTTCTAACAAGGTTTTTAAGTTTACTAAAACTTCAAATTCTTCGGTAGCTTCTTTTGCTCCTGTTTTAACAGCTTTTTCAACTTTTTCAAGTCGCTTGTTAACAGTTTCTAAATCGGCTAAAATAAGTTCCAAATTAATAACTTCAATATCACGCTTAGGGTTTACTGAACCATCTACGTGGGTAATGTTTGCGTTATCAAAACATCTAACAACATGCACAATTGCATCTACCTCACGAATATGGCTTAAAAACTTGTTACCAAGGCCTTCACCACGGCTTGCGCCTTTTACCAATCCTGCAATATCAACAAATTCAATAATTGCTGGGGTTATTTTTTTTGTGTTATACATTTCGCCCAAAACATTTAATCTGTTATCCGGAACAGCAACAATTCCAACATTTGGTTCAATTGTGCAAAAAGGATAATTTTCGCTTGGGATACTATTTTTTGTTATTGCATTAAACAATGTGCTTTTGCCAACGTTTGGCAAACCAACTACGCCTAATTTCATTTTATTCACCTCTTAAATAATGCATTAAAAGAATAGCACATTTTAAATTAATATAAAAGTGAATTTTAATAAATCATATATATATAAATATTTAAATATAATGTATTGTGTTTAATAATTAAATTTTTGTTAAAAATTATAATGAGGGTTTATGGCTATTTGGATTATTATTATTTTAGGAATTGTGCAAGGGGCTTGTGAGTTTTTGCCAGTTAGTTCAAGTGGACATTTGGTGGTGTTTTATAACATTTTTAACATAACCGAAAATACTATTTTACTATCGGTTATTTTGCATGTTGCAACACTGTTTGCAGTTGTTTTTTGTTACTATAAACAAATTATTAAATTAATAAAAAATCCATTTTGTAACACCAACAAAAAACTGGTTGTTGCAACAATTCCAACATTGATTATTGTGCTAATTTTAAAAGGTGTTGTTGAAAAAAGTTTTGATGGATTGTTTGTTATTTGTGGTTTTGTTATAACAGCAATAGTTTTGGTTATATCGCAGTTAACGGAAAATAAACATAACAAAATGTTGGCAAATAGTGAGTTTGTGACAAAAAGTGGCTGTTTTGATTATGATATAACCAATATTAACGTAAGCTATAAACAAGCTGTAATGGTTGGTGTGGCGCAAGGGTTGGCAATTTTTCCTGGGGTTTCACGCAGTGGATCAACCATTGCAATGGGGCTTATGTGTAATGTAAAAAAACAACACGCTGCCGATTTTTCTTTTTTGTTAAGCATACCAATTATTGTTGCTGGTTTGTTGTTTGAAGTGTTAGAGGTTATGATTAGTGGTGGTAGTGTTGGGTTTAGTTTTTTAACATTGCTTATTGGTTTTGTGTTTAGTTTTGTTAGTGGATTTTTGTGTATTAAGTTAATGTTAAAATTTGTTAAAAACAGCAAACTATATTGGTTTTCGATTTATCTAATATTATTAGCAATATTTTTAATACTTAATAAATATGTTTTGTTTTGGTTTTAATTTGAAATTGATTTTTTATGTGATATAATAAGCCTAAATTATTAGGAGATTTTTATGGACATTAAATCAGCTGTAATTGCAGAATTGCAAAATTTAAAACTTGATATTAATTTTGATAGTGTTAAAAATTTGTTTGCTCTAACAAGCGATTCAAAAAATGGAGATGTTTGTTTGCCATGTTTTGTGTTGGCTAAGGAACTAAAACAAAATCCAATGCTTATTGCAACAAACATTGCAAACGAAGTTAATAACAACACTAACGAAAATTCACTTATTAAAAAAGCAGAAGCTGTTAATGGTTATGTTAACTTTTTTACCAATCAAAGTGTTGTGGCAAAAAATGTTATATTCGAAATTTTAAGTAATCCAGATAAGTTTGGTTCGTCCAATATGGGCAACGGCAAAACTTATGTTTTGGATTATTCGAGTGTTAACCTTGCAAAATATATGCACATTGGTCATTTAAAAACAACAATTATTGGTTTGGTTATTACCAACTTGTTAAAAAACTTGGGTTACAAAACAGTTTCGATTAACTATGTTGGTGATTATGGCACTCCATTTGGAAAAATGATTACTGCATATCATCGTTGGGGTAACAAACAAGATATTTTAGATCGTGGTGTTGATGCTGTTCAGGATTTATATGTTAAATTTAACCGTGAAGCCGAAAACGACGAAACACTAGAAGTTGAAGCACGTGAATGGTTTAAAAAGATTGAAAATGGTGATAAGGAAGCAACCGAACTTGCAAACTGGTTTGTTGAACTTAGCCGTGACGAAGTTGAAAGACTTTGCAATTTGCTTGGTGCAAAATTTGATAGCTGGCGTGGTGAAAGTTATTATTCCGATAAAATGCAACCAATTGTTGATGCATTAACTAAAAAAGGGTTGCTTGTTGAAAGTGAAGGGGCTCAAATTGTTAACCTTGAAAATTATGGTTTGGGTGCTGCACTTATTCAAAAAAGCGATGGAACAAGTTTATATTTAACTCGTGACCTTGCAACTATTGAAGATAGATATGTTAACTATAACTTTGATAATGCTATTTATGTTACCGACGTTGCTCAAAAATTACACTTTAAACAATTGTTTAAAATTGTTGAGCTATTGGATAGACCATATGCTGGTAAGTTGGAACACGTTGCTTATGGACGTTATAGTTTGCCAACAGGAAAAATTTCTTCTCGTTTAGGAAAACAAGCTTTGCTTGCTGATATTTACGAAGCCGCAAACCAAAAAGCAAAAGAAATTATGGTTGAACGTGGAACCAAAGTTGATGATTTTGAAGAAGTTGCTAAAAAAGTTGCTGTTGGAACAATTTCGTTTGAAGCAATTAAATACGAAAAAGTTAAAGATACAGTGTTTGATTTAAATGCATCACTTAACTTTGATGGCGAAACATCACCATATATGCAATATACTTATGCACGTTTAAAAAGTGTTTTAGAAAAAGCTGGCGAAGTTGATGTTAACAAAATTGATTTTTCTAAAATTGATAACGAAGAAGGTTTTGAAATTATTAAGTTGTTAAACAGATATCCTTTTGTTTTAATTGATTCGTTTAACAAATTGGAACCTTGCTTGATTGTTAGACATTTAATGAGCATTTGTAGCGAAGTTAACCGTTTTTATAATCAAAAACGAATTATTGAAAATGGAGAAGTTAATCAAAACCGTTTGGCAATAATTAAGGCAACACTATGTGTGTTAAAAAATGGATTTAAAATTATTAACATTCCTGAAATTGATAAAATGTAAACAAAAAAAAGAATTGCAAACTAGCAATTCTTTTTTGTTATTAAATTAATTATTTAATAATTTTTATTCTCCACATCCAAGGAGTTTCAACAGTTTTTCCTTTTAGTGTTGCATAAATCATATAAATTTTTGTAATGGTTGTTAAAATAAGCAAACCTAATCCAACAAGAGTAAAAATTAATAACAACAAGTGAACAGTTGTTGATGTTGTTTTTATGCATGTTCCTAAAATTGTTAAAACAATTCCAATAAAATCAAACACATTAATTTCTAAACCTTCGTTAGCGTTATGACGAACATAGGCACTGTTTTTATTTATTAAAAGTGGAATAAAGAACAAAATATAAGCAAGCCATGCAATGTTTTTTGTTTGTTTAACATCGTCACTCAAAACAACAGCTTGTTTTTTAGCTGGTTTGTTTGCAACTTCTGGCTCGGTTACTTGTTCGGCTTTTACTTCAGTGTTTTGTTCGGCAACTTTTTCTTGCTTTTGCATTACTACTTCTTTTTCTTCTGCCATAGTAACCCTCCCATGAATAAATTTTTTTATTTTTAGAAAAATAAATGTAATACTACACTATTTATCTAAGTTTAGTATAATAAAATAGTAAAGGATTGTAAAATGTTTTTTTATTATGGGCAATCAACAAATCACATAAAACCAGTTATGCATTGTGTTATGTGTGGAAAACTTTTAAATTATGAAGATGAATGTGAAGCAGATTTTTGCGTGTGTGAAAATTGCCAAAACATAATATAAAAAGAACGCTATAAAATGCGTTCTTTTGTTTAAATTCCGTAAGGACGTTGAATGTTTATGTTGCGTGAGCCAATTGAAATAAATGTTTCGGTGTAATCACTGCTTATTGTTCCATAAAACACGGTGTTAAATGTGTCGTTAACAATGGTTACTTTAAATGTATCAATATATCTAATAGTTTTAAAGTTTCCGTTTTTATCAAATGTTACTTCCAATTTTGAGCTTACCACATCGGCTTTGTTTTCGGCATCTAAAATTCCTTGTAGAGTATAGGAATATCTGGTTGCACTAACCGAAGGAACTAACTCGCAACTGCCAGTATAAATTTGTTCGTATTTGTTGTAAAAAATTTGACCTGTTCCTGCTTTTATGGAGTTAGCATTAACAATGTTGAAAGTTTGGTTTGTATCAAATCTAAGTTTGTCGTAACAAAAGGCTTGTGATGAAGGTAGCCAACCTTGTTTGTCTTGGTTAAAAAACCAATAATATAACGAACCATCAAAATATGTTCCAGCTTCATAATCTAAATTAAACAATCCATCAAGCATTGTTCCGTTAACTTTAAAATCAACATATTTCGAAGTTGAGTTTTGAGCTCTTACTGCTGTTAAGGTTGCTTTGTCGTTATTAAAGCTAATTCCAGCACGAGAAGTTGGACCTGATAAAAAGGCTTTGCCTTCAATAGTTGAATAAATGTTTGTTGCTTTGTTTAGTTGTTGTTCGGCATGGGTATACATTTCTAAAAAATTAAAAGCCGAAACATCAACACTTTTTTCGGAAACAGCTGTTGAAACATTTGGTTTTAAAATGTTTATATTGTTGTTTGTTTCGTTTGTGCTTTGTGTTTTAATGTTGTTTAAAGATTCTTGTTCGGCTTGTTGTCGATGTGATGCATTTTGCATATCGTGAGCAATATCGAGAGCTTTAAATTGGTTAAATTTATAAACACCAAAAAATCCACCAGCAAAACAAAAAAGCGTTAAGCAAAATATTATTAAAATGTTAAGCTTTTTTGAATTCATTAAAATTTTTTCCTTAAATAAAAATTTAGCAACTTAATTTTAAAATACATTAGCATAAATGTCAATATTAAAGGGCTTTAATATACTATATATTAAAAAAAATTAAATCTTGGTTGAAAAAAAATATTATATATTATATAATCAAATAAACTTTGAGGATAAAATTATGTATATAGCGTTAAATTTTAAATTTAAAAAAGTTAATATTTCCCGTAAGGGATAACTTTTTTACGCTTATTTACATTATTACTATTTTAGGAGATTATTATGATTGATATAAATTTAATTAGAACCAATCCAGATTTGGTTAAAGAAAATATTAAAAAGAAGTTTCAAGATAACAAACTTCCACTAGTTGATAAAGTTATTGAACTAGATAAAGAATTTAGAGCATTAAAACAAGAAGGCGATAGCTTGCGTGCAAATCGTAACACACTTAGTGCTCAAATTGGCAAATTAATGAAAGAAAAAAATATTGAAGAAGCCAACAAAATTAAAGAACAAGTTAAACAAAACAACGAACGTGCACTAGAAATTGAACAAAAAGAAGAAGAACTTGGTGCCGAAATCAAAAAAATTATGATGACAATTCCTAACATTATTGCAGATAGTGTTCCTATTGGCAAAGATGATAGCGAAAATGTTGAACAACAACAATTTTTACCTCAAACAAAATATGATTTTGAAATTCCTTATCACTTAGATATTTTGGAAAATTTAAATGGTATTGATGTTGATAGTGCCAGAAGAACATCGGGCCAAGGTTTTTACTATTTGCTTGGAGATATTGCAAGATTGCACTCGGCTGTTTTAACCTATGCTCGTGATTTTATGATTAACAAAGGTTTTACTTATGTTATTCCACCATACATGATTAGAAGCGAAGTTGTTTCGGGTGTTATGAGTTTTGATGAAATGGATAACATGATGTATAAAATTGAAGGCGAAGATTTATATTTAATTGGAACCAGCGAACACAGTATGATTGGTCGCTTTATGAATACTATTGTTGATGAAAAACAACTTCCATTAACCCTAACCAGTTATTCGCCATGTTTTAGAAAAGAAAAAGGTGCACACGGTATTGAAGAAAGAGGAATTTATCGTATTCACCAATTTGAAAAACAAGAAATGATTGTTATTTGTAAACCAGAAGAAAGCGAACAATGGTTTGAAAAACTATATAACTATACAGTTGAATTGTTTGTTTCGATGAATATTCCAGTTAGAACATTGGAATGCTGCTCGGGCGATTTGGCAGATTTAAAATACAAGAGTATTGACGTTGAAGCTTGGAGCCCACGTCAAAAGAAATATTTTGAAGTTGGTAGCTGCTCGAACCTAACCGATGCACAAGCAAGAAGATTGGGTATTAAATACAAAACCGAAAAAGGCAATCAATTTGCACACACTTTAAACAACACCGTTGTTGCTCCACCAAGAATGCTTATTGCTTTAATTGAAAACCACTTAAATGCAGATGGCAGCGTTAATGTTCCTGAGGTTTTACAACCATACATGGGTGGACTTAAAAAGATTGAAATTAAAAAATAAGGTAATGTAATGATTAGAACTTTTATTAATGTAAATGAAGTTAGTGAAAAGCTAGATCACAATGCAATAAAAGTTATGCTCGATGCCGAAAGCAGGTATAGAGGACAGCTTTTTAAAGTTGTTAACATGATTAATAAGCGCAGAAAAAAAATTAAAGTATTGTTGTTGGGTGGCCCTAGCTGTGCTGGAAAAACCTCAACAGCAAGGCTTATTAAAGAAATTTTTGAAAAAAGCAAACATCGCAGGGCAATAATTATTAGCATGGATGACTTTTTTGTTAACCGTGAAGATACTCCGTTGTTGCCAAATGGTCAAAAAGACTTTGATAGTTTGCGTGCTGTTAACTTTGAACAAATGGAACAATGCTTTACCAAATTGTTTAAAACAGGTGAAGCAAAATTTCCTCGCTTCAACTTTGAAACAGGGTTGAACGAACCAGATTACTATGATCTAAACTTAAAAGATAATCCAATTATTATTTTTGAAGGTTTGCATGTGTTAAATCCCGACCTTACCAAATATTTGGGAACAACAGGATTTTTTAAAATGTATATTAGCACATTGCGTGGATTTAAAAATGATAAGGGAATAAAAATGAGCACTCGACAAGTTAGATTGGTGCGCAGAATTATTAGAGATATTGAGCGCCGAAAATTTACACCCGAAAAAACGTTTGAACTTTGGAAAAACGTTTGCGATGCCGAGGATGCCTACATTGCGCCATATAAGGATGATGTTGATTACTATATTGATACAACTCACGACTACGAAATTGCATTATATAAAACCGAGCTGTTTAAAATAATGGCCGAAAAAAGAGATCAATTAAAAAGACTTTCGTTTTTAGATTTGTTTGATAACACCATTTCGCTTCAACGCGAACAGTTGCCAGAAACAACTTTAATGTGGGAGTTTATTGATAGGGAAATTGATTAATAAAAAGCACCGTTTTGGTGCTTTTTTGTTTGTTTTAAATTGACAAGCATAGAACAAATGTTCTATACTATAAAAGTATTTGGAGCAATTATGGAACATAGAATTATTTTTCATTCTGATCTTAATAATTTTTATGCTAGTGTTGAGTGTTTGTATAATCCAAACATTCGAAACAAAGGTGTTGTTGTGGTTGGCGACCAGGAAAAACGACACGGAATTGTTTTGGCTAAAAACAATATTGCAAAAGCTTGTGGAATAAAAACAGGCGACACAATTGGCGAAGCAAAACAAAAGTTTGGAAACAACTTGGTGTGTGTTAAAGCAAACTTTGAAAGATATTATTATATTTCAAAATTGATAAAGCAAATGTATAGGGAATATACCGATAGGGTTGAAAGTTTTGGCATTGACGAAGCGTGGTTAGATGTTACGGGCGTGGTTAATAATTTTGATGAGGCAGTAGAGCTTGCCAACAAAATTCGAAAGCGAGTAATTGAACAATTTGGATTAACTGTTAGCATTGGTGTTAGTTTTAATAAAATTTTTGCAAAGCTTGGTAGCGATTTAAAAAAACCAAATGCAGTAACCTTAATAAGCACACAAAATTACAAGCAAATTGTGTGGGATTTGCCAGCTAGTGATTTGCTTTATGTTGGCAAAAAAACAGCTGAAAAGTTGGAAAAATTGGGAATTAAAACCATTGGAAACATTGCCAATACTTCCCCCGTTGTTTTAAAGAGGGCACTTGGCAAAAATGGCTTAACTCTGCACGAATTTGCAAATGGTAAAGATTGTAGCCCTGTTAAAAAAAGTGATGAACAAGAACAAATTAAATCGGTGGGAAACTCCACAACTTGTGCACACGATTTAACAACAAATAGTGATGTTAGGGCTGTTATTTATATTTTAGCCGAAAATGTTGCTAGGCGACTGCGTGAAAAAAATTTGTGGTGCACAACAATTTGTGTAAGTTACAAAAATAATCAACTTCAAACAGTGGAAAAAATGAAAACAATAAAAGATGCTACCGTGCTTGCTTCCGATATTGCAAAGGTTGCATATGATATGTTTGTGGAAAATCACGATTGGCATTCAACCATTAGGGCTGTGGGTGTTAGAGCAACGGGGCTTTGTGAAAAACCTGTGCAGTATAATATGTTTGTGGATGAACAAACTATTATAAAAAAGGAGAATTTTGAAAAGGTTGTTGATAATTTGAGAAGCCGATTTGGATATAACATAATTAAAAGAGGCAATGTTTGTTTAAATAAGGATTTTGATGAAATTTGTCCCGAACATGTTACGCACAAAATTCATCCGTTCAGTTATTTTAAGCCTGAGTAAAAAAGTGTGATAAAATGAAAAAACAATTTGTTACTTGTTTGGTTGAATTTGGTGAGGATGGAACCAAAATTCCTAAACGAATTATATTTGACGATGTTAAATATGATGTTGATAAATTAATTGAAGTAAAAAACTGTGCAAGTTTTAAAGCGGGAGGTTTTGGCGAACGCTACACGGTAAAAATAAAAAATAAAACCACATATTTGTTTTTTGAGGAGGGCAAGTGGTTTGTTGAGGCAAAGTGTTAAACTTTGCCTATTTTAATTATAAAAATTAAAGTTATGTGCTAAAATATGGTTAGCATGAAAAAGAATAATAATCTATTAAACATTTTAATACTTGTTTGTTCAATTGTTGGAGTTTTGTCTTTAACAATGATGTTTGTGCCAGCAATTGGCTATAAAACCTTGGCAACCAACAATGTTTATTCGTTTTCGTTGTGGGATTTTGTTATGGCGTTAATAGAGCCAATAAGTAGCGAAGAAATTATTATTTTTAACTATATGCAAACATCGTTAACAAGTGCTTGTGCATATGCTATTTCAATTTTTAGTATTATTGCTTTTGTGCTGATAATTGCGTTGGTAATATGCTTGGTTGTTGCAAATTACGGAAGCATAAAAATTTCGTTTTTTACATCGATTGCTCTGCTGTTAAACATGATTGGTTTGTTTGTTTCGGTGTGTGTTTTTACCAGTTTTATAACCAATCAAAAAGGTGGTATAACCACTGGCAGCATTGGATATGTTATGTGGGGATTTATATTGTTAACAATTTTTGTTGTTACAATTTTTGCAGCCCTTGCAGTAAAATATTTTTATAAAGGAAAAAATAAATGAGCCGTTGTGAGCTGTGTCCACGCAAATGTGGAATAGATAGAAGTAATAATGTTGGTTTTTGTGGGGTAACAAACACCATAAAAATTGCCAGAGCCGGGCTTCATTATTGGGAAGAACCAGTAATTTCGGGTGATAAAGGAAGTGGCACCGTGTTTTTTAGTGGTTGCAACTTAAAATGTGTTTATTGTCAAAATTATCAAATTTCATCTCAGGCTTTTGGCAAGGAAATAACACCACAAAGGCTTGCTGAAATATTTAAAGAACTAGAAAATAAAGGGGCGCATAACATTAATTTGGTAACACCAAGCCACTATGTTGATGGTATTATTGATGCTCTTAATATTTATAGACCAAACATTCCAATTGTTTATAACACAAACGGATATGATAGCCTTGAAACATTAAAAAAACTTGAAGGATATGTTGATGTTTACTTAACAGATTTAAAATATTTTTCGAGCGAAATATCAAAAAAATATTCGGCAGCCGAAAATTATTTTAGCGTTGCAACTCAGGCCATTTTAGAAATGTTAAGGCAACAACCAACAAATGTTATTAAAAATAATTTGTTAAAAAAAGGTGTTATTATTAGACACTTGGTTATGCCCGGTTGCAGTGGAGATAGTGTTAAAGTGTTGGAATGGATTAAGGATAATTGTCCTAATGCTTGTGTTAGCATTATGGGGCAATACACTCCATGCTACAAAGCTGAGTTATATCCCGAAATTAACAAAAAAATAACACCACTTGAATATAAGCGTGTTATTTCAAAATTTAATGCACTTGGTTTAACAAACGGCTATTGCCAGGAATTGGATAGTGCATCCGAAGAATATATTCCACCATTTAATTTAGAAGGTGTTTAATAAAAAATAAAGGCAGACTTGCCTTTATTTTTTTGTTTTGGATTGATGTTTGCGTTGCCAATCGGTAAAAGATTCGGTTGTAGCAGCGTTGATAAATCTATCAACTTCATCGTAATAATCAATATGTGAAACTTCGGCTGTTCCTGATGCATTTGTTGAAATTTGTGTTAACATTCTACCATGTTTAATAAAATCCCAATATTGATTAATGCGTTGACCGTTAACTTCATAAATGTTGGCATAATTATGTTTTAAGCTTTCATCACGTTTATTGTTAAGTTCAATTACTTGATCGCCTTTTAATGTTGCACAAACTGTAACTTCTGGGGCATTAGCAAAAGCTCCGTTGTTAATTGTTATTGTTTGCACTGCATCAAAGCTAACAAGTGGATTGTTGTTAACAAGTGGTGTAATTTGACCGTTTGCTTTTGAACGTGGAACATAAACCAATTCAACATCAAATGGTTTTTCTAAATAAGCAGGATCAAATGTTGAAAGAAGTGATGTGCACGAATCGTTGTGATATAAACCATTTTTATTGCAGAAAAAAGGTGTTGCTTTTTGGTCGGGATTGTTAACCGAAATTGATTCTAGTTCAACACAGCTTGCAAATGGATAAACATATCCACGTTTTTCAACCGATACAAGTGTTGAAGGTAAAACTATTTTTGTTATTGATCGGCTAATTTGTTTAAAAGCTCCAAAAGAAATATGAGTTATTCCTTCGGGAATAGTAATTGTTCCATGATCAACTGCACTTGGTAAAATTTGTTTAAGTTCGTATTGATCAAACTTAACTATTTTTCCGGCAACTTTGTGTTTTGCTGTTTGATGTTCAACAATAAAACCTTTGTTTTTAAATGATAATTTTTTCAGTTCTGATAGTAACGACATTTCATAACTCCAAAATATTTATACTATAATTTTATCGCTAAAATGGCCTAATGTCAATAGTCAAAAATTTTGGAAGGGTTTAGATTTAGTTTGAATTGCTTTGCTCAATTGCAAAATTTAACAAATTGTTATAAAACTTTGTGCTGGAATTATGTGTGTTTAAAAACAAGCATCTACCATCATAACCGTTTTCGTGAAATCTAATTAAATTAAATCCATAAAAGTCGGGTTTAACATTAATTAAAAGTTTGTTAAATGGCATTTCGGCAAAAAAACAGGTGTTGTTAAATTCCATTTCAAACCACAAACCTTTTTGCAATTCTTTTAAAGTAATATCGTTGTTTGCAACTCCAAAAGCAGGTGAAAAATATGATTTTGTGGTTAGCTGTTCTAGCCATGGAGTAATGGTATTTTTGTCAATAACATATTTTAGTGAATCGTAATAAACCACATATTGGTTTGCTTCAAAAAAGTATTCGGTTAAGGTTTTCATAATAACTCCGTAATTAATTGATATATAAATATTAAGTTATTAGGCAAAACATTGTCAACTAACAATAAAAAAAGAATAATTTTTTTTGATTAAAACATATTGCAAAGTGCATAATAATTGGTATAATATTAATAATAAATATTATTAAAAAAGTTTTGCAATTATAACTTTTAAGTGATATAATATAAATACAAGTAGAAAAATTGAAAATATATTTTTTAAGGATTTTGTTTGCTCATGAGTAAAAACAAGAAAATATTGTTATGGGTTAGTGCAATACTTATGATTGTGTCCGGCATTACTGTTGGGGCACTTTGTTTGGTTGCAATTATTGAACCTGCAAAATTAACCGAGTTAGCAAAAAAAGCAACACTTTCAAATCCTGATCAATTAGAAGCTACTGAAAATTTATATCACTGGTTAGTATCACTGTTTACAGCAGGTAGTGTTGTTGGAGTGATCTTTGGCGGAATTAGTATTAAGTTCTGCACATATTCATCAATTGAATTCTATCAAAAACAAAGCGTTGTTTTAACAGTTGCAATTATCTGCACAATTATTGTTAATCCACTTGTTGGTGTGTTATATATTGTTGCAGTTTGCATGAAAGATAAAAACCTTAACCTTGAAGGTGCTGTTAAAGCAGAACCTCAAGTTGATGTTGATCAAGTTATGCAAAAAATTGAAAAACTTCAAAGAATGCGCGATCAAAATTTAATTAACGATGATGAGTTTGTAAAATTAAAATATGATATTTTAAGCAAAGCTGGATTAGGTGATGTTGCTGCAACAGCTCAACCTGCTAAAACTGAAGTTAAAGCGCAATCAAACGAAATTAACGAAGCAATGCAAATTGACGATAACAAATAAAATCACACGTTTATAAGTGTGATTTTTTATATTAAAGGATTAAAATGAGAACAAAAAAGAAACAATTAATTTGGGCAGGTGTTTTAAATTTTGCGCTTGCTGCATTGTTAATATATACTGTTGTTGCAATAGCATTTAATATTGATGGTGTTGCCGATTATACAATTGCATTAATAGAATCAGCATATGGATTAGAAGTTGCTGGTAATATGTTAACAACTATTTATATTTATATGATTGTTAATGTTGTTGCCGATATTGCATTTGGAATTGTGTATATTATTTTTGCACATTTTCCATTGGAAAAATTTATTAAAAGACGCACCCTGTTGTTGGTTATAACATTTATTAATGTTGTGGTTGGAACAAGCATTATTACTTTAATTTTGGTATTGTGTGCAGCGTTTAGTGAACCAAAACAAAATGTTCCACAAACATTTAAGGATTTGGATGAACAATATAACAATGTGGATAACACAACAACAATTAACGATTCCGAAAAATTTTATGCTGTAAGCGAAAAAATTACAAACCTTAAACAACGCTATAATAGCAAAAAAATAACAGAGGAAGAATATAAGGCCGAACTTATTAAAATAATGGATGAAGCTAACAAATAAAAAAAAGATGTAAGAAAACCTTACATCTTTTTTGTTTTAATATATTAACGTGATTTTGCTTGAGCTGCTGCAACACTTGTGTAAACAGGTGCATCTGGTTGTTTTGCAAGCAGTTGTGCAATAGCAGGATCTTGCGCTCTGGTATCGGTAGGAATGCAGAAACGATGATCAATAATATATTTAACAACAGCATCGCCATATGTTCCATATACATTGTTTTTAGGGTTTCTAATTTGTTCCGGAGAGAACTTGGAAGATAAAATATCTTTATCATATTTTATTGATTCGCCAATATCCCAGCATTTGTAATCAACACCATCTAAACCAGCATACATTGAGCTAAGTTCATCTTGTGTAAATTTTTCAAGTCCAACTTTTTCAAGTTCTTTTCTAAGAGTAACGCTGTTTTTTGCATCAATTTTTAATAGGTCAAAGTTTTTATCAAAAATTTCGCTTAAATCTTTAACTCTTTGAACAATTGCAGTGTTAACTGCTGTAACAACTTGATCAGCACATTTTTTTGCTATAATGCTGCGTCTTTGTTCCATCTCGGTTGTTAACTTTCCTTGTGAAGCATAAGCACCAAAAGCAATTGAAGCTGAGTCTAGGTCGTTAAAATCAGCCAATAGTTGAGGGTTTGCTGCCATCATTTTGTTAATGGTGTTGTTTGCAACTCTAATAGCTTCGGCTAAAAACATATCTAAATATTGTGAATGCATACGGTCTGGTTCCGAAAACATTTTAATGCTTTCGTTATGAAAAAACTCATCAGCTCTGCCGTGGCTTTTTTCGTGTGTAGAAACTTTTGTAACCAAATCGTTGTATTTTTGTAAAATCATTTCTCTAACAAGGTCTTTTCCCATAATTAGATCTCCTTTTTTATATGATATATTTATCATATATACATATTATATCATAAATATTGGCTTTGTCAATATGGTGGTTAAATACGTGGAAATAATTGGATATTTTAAAAATCGTTGTTAAATAACAAAACCTTTCAAAACATAACAATTTATTTTGTTTTAAAAAATTTGTTAAACACTTTTGTTGTTTTAAAATTTTAATAAAACAAATAGGAGCAGTTATGAAGGTTAAGTTTGCAAAATTGTGGTTAAAAATAAATAACAAAGTTTTATTAAAAAGCATGGTTGGTTTTGTGCTTTTTTACCTGTTATGTGTAGCAAATGTTAATAGTGGATTAATTTATCCGTTTACATTTGGTTTGTATTATTCTTTAATGTTTTTAGATGATAATAAATGGGGCTATTTTGTTTCTTTTGTTTGTGCCTTTGTGTTAAGTTTGCCAAGCCTGGTTGGTGTTTTTGTGGGGCTAAACCTTGCAATTGTTCCACTTGTTATGTCGCACGTTCATGCAAAATTAAACAAAAAAGCGCATATTGCAATAATTTGTGTTTATGCACTGCTTGGTAACATACTAAATTTTTATTTTAATTGGCTGAGTGCAAAAGCGATAATTTTATCAATAACCTCGTTTGTTGTTGGCATAATTTTTTTATGTTCTTGTTCACATTTTTTAAAAGCCACTATGTTTCGTGGGTTTAGAGCAAAACTAAACTTGGATGAGATTATATGTGGAGCTGTTTTAGTTATTGCAATAAGTTCGGGTGTTAACTTTTTTACGCATTTTGGGTTTGAGTTTTGCAAACTGCTTGCAGTGTTAATTATTTTAATTTGTGCCTACACTCAAAATTCTGCAATAATAATTGCCACAATAATGGGTGTGGGATGTTCGTTAAATTTGCTTGATGTTAGTTATATTGTTGCATTTGTGTGTTATGCTCTTTGTGCCGTTGCATTTAAAAGCAACTATAAAATAATTCCTGCAATAGCAATTATATTAGTTGAAGTTGTGTTGGGATTATTGTTTAATGTTTATTTAAGATTTAATGTGTTATCGGTTGTTGCTGTTATTATTGCCGAAATTGTATTTATGTTAATTCCTAACAAAGCGCTAACCCGCATTGAAACAGCATTTAAGGCAAATTTTAATGATGTTGCACTTAGATCTATTATTAACAGAAGCAAACAAAACATTACTAAACGCATGATGCAAATTAGCAATGTGTTTTTGGAAATGGATGGTGTTTATAAACAAATGGTTCAGGGGGTTTTGCCCGAGGCTGATGCTAAAAATATGTTAAAAAACGAACTTTGCCAAAAATGTTGTTATAATTGTGCAACTAAAAACAAGTGTTCTAGGGTGGATGGAAAGTTTTCGACCGAAGTTTTTAATAGTTTGATTGATATTGGATATGAAAAGGGCAAAGTTACACTTTTAGATATTCCACAATATTTAACAACAAAATGTGGAAGAGTTAACTATATTATTTCAACATTAAATTCGCTACTTGTAAGCTACAAGCATTATGCAACCATGGTTAATAATATGGATGCATCAAAAACGCTTATTGCCGATCAATTAAAAGGTGTTGCAAATTTAATAAAAATTTTGGCTGGCGAAATTGATTTAAACATTAGTTTTGATATTGATACCGAAAACAAAATTAAGGAGGAATTAACTTATAAAAATATTAATTGCCTTGAAGCTTTGGTTTATGAACAAAACGCTACAATAAAACACACAAATTTAATTGTTTCGGGTGATTATAATTCTGAAAAACTTGAAAGAGTTGTTTCTAAAATTGTTGGTGGCAAAATGAAAATTTGCAATGTTGAAAAT
Organism: uncultured Clostridia bacterium; assembly: GCA_937911885.1. Classification (GTDB taxonomy): domain Bacteria; phylum Bacillota; class Clostridia; order Christensenellales; family UBA1242; genus UBA6345. The sequence continues at coordinate 17,024 of CALDPW010000057.1, forward strand.
GGTGTTATTTCGGGAACAAAACAAGTAGAACTAAAAACATCTCCCAATTTTGATATTGTGTTTGGTAGTGCTGCATGTTCAAAAACTGGTGTTAACATTAGTGGTGATACACATTCGTTAATAAAAATTGATGATGGAAAATATATGGTAGCATTGTGCGATGGAATGGGAAGTGGAAGCAATGCTAATAAAATTTCGGATTTAACAATTACTTTAATTGAAAATTTTTATAAAGCCGGGTTTGATAACGAAACTATTTTAAACAGTGTTAACAAGTTGTTAACATTAAACTGTGATGAATCGTTTTCGGCTTTGGATGTATGTGTGTTAGACACTCGAAAAAACATTATGGATTTTATTAAGCTGGGTGCACCAATTGGTTTTATTAAACACAAATTTGAAACCGAAATAATAAAATCTTCGGGGTTGCCAATTGGTGTTTTAAACGAAATGCAACCGCATGTAACCAAAAAACTATTTTCGGATTTAGATATTATTGTGTTGGTTAGCGATGGGATTAGTGAAGCTTTTGAAGAGAAGGAGGATTTGCAAACATTTATTAATAACATTAGTTCAACCAATCCCCAAACAATAGCCGACGAGGTTTTGGATAGGGCTGTTGATGCCACCTGTACTGCGGACGGAAAAACCGAAGGCAAGCATTGCTCTGTTTGCGATGCGGTGCTTGTTGCTCAAT
>CALDPW010000058.1 GCA_937911885.1 uncultured Clostridia bacterium
CGTATAGAATACTGCCGTTTGAGATACGTCTACGTTCTCTTCCAAAATATCCTTAAATTCGTATATCAACGAATCGTCCATTGTGGAATACGTTGTATCAATAAGGTCACCGCCAAAAAGAAGCATATCTAAATTGTTATTCCCAACATATCCTTTTAGATAATCAAGCGCTTCATCAAAATATTTAGAACCCTCGTTTAAACCAATATGAACGTCAGTCATAATACCTGCACGGATAACAACGTTATCTTCATCAAACGAGGAAACGTTGGTGCGAACGGGTTTTAATTCGGCAATGGCTAAAGATACTTTTTCAACGTCTTCATCTACTAGGGCTTGCTCTGTAACGTGCCTGTTATAAACTATACCGTCAATGCTTGCTTTCAATTTATAAATGGAAACTTTAGTATATTCTTCAGCTTTTGCAATAACATACATTTGATAAATTGCAACACTATCATTAATATAATCAGCAAAACTAAATGTGTTTAATCTGTTTGAAGCGTTAATAGTTTGATCATTTATGTTTGCAACATAGTTGTTGTTAACATAAATATCGTAAGTATTAGCATTGTCAACAGAACTCCACACAATGGTTTTATCGTCACCATTTAAATTAATAATTGGCGCTTCAAGAGTTTTTCTAAATAATATAGCAAAATCGCAACCTGTTAAAAAGGTTGAACATAACAATAAAAAGGCAATAACAATTGCTGTTGCAATTTTTTTACTGTTTTGCTTTATCATGTTCTACCTCCTTATGGTTTTCGATTTATTTTTCTGTTTAAGTCTGCCATTTGTTTTCTAGTTGTTTTGCGTTTTCTGGTTGTAAAGAATATTACTGCTACTACTAGTATTACTGAAACACCTGCAAATATTACAACCCACCAAATATTAACTTCGTTAGATGGATTAACTGCCACAGCATCTTCTTCATATAAATCTGGGTTCGACATTTGTTCAACCCAATGTTGTGGAGCATCAAACCAAACTGTTCTATCCTTAATAACTTGAGGAACAGTAGCATCTAATGCTTCAATAACAACTTCTAATACTGCTTTGTTTCCACCAACAACTTCTGTTATGTAAGTTTCAGAAAATCTTAACCAATCAATAACTGTAATTTGTTCGTTTGGTTTTAGAATTAATTTGCAATAATAATATCCATCATCTCTCTTAACAACAGGACCAATGTTTCCTGTTTCGTCGGTCATGGTATATTGAGATTCAATTTCTTCATTATATTTTTCCCATGTATCAGCATCGGGTTCAATATGAATAAAATGAGGATATTCAACACCATTAATCTTTAAGAATAATCTAAATCTAATATAAATATTGGTCCAATCATCGCCAGTATCTCCAGTAATAGCATTTGAGTTTTTGGCAATGATATTTAATCTAAATTTATCTCCAGGGCTAACATCTAACGGAATTGGATCACCTTCAACCTGAGTGGTATAAAATATGTTTTTATTTGTCATGCTAACCGAAACACGAATGTAGTTTTCGTCGTAACTGGTTACTCTTTGCAAATAGAAATACACGCCCATAACCAAGGTAACAAGTAATAACAAAAACATTACAATGGTTAAAATAACATTAACATTTTCTTTTTTACGTTCAGCAATTTCGGTTGTTCTTAACCTGCTTTGCTTAAACACTTGTTCCATAAGCTCGGCATTCTTTTGTTGAATGCGTTCACCACGAGGAACATACACATTTGGATTTTGTGCTTTTGTTTTTGCTTGTTGACTTTCAATGTTGGCATTTAACTCGGCAACATCTTCAATTTGATCTAATTCTTTTAATATTCTGGCAACTTTGGCCTTGTCAATATTAGCACTGTTAAATTTGGCAGAGCTTGGCTTGGTATTATTGCGTTTATTAAGATTGTTGTTCCCAAATCTTTTATCTGCCATTTTAACTTCCTTATAAAAATTACAAACTAAATATTGCTATCGCTTCCCGCAAAAGCTTCTTTAAATATTTGTTCAACGTTTTGCACTGTGTTAATCATAAATCCACCATCCTCATCATCCTCTGGAATTATTGCTTGAACGGCTTGAACAGAGAACCAGAATGTTACCACAGCTGTTGAAAATTTGTTATCAATATATATTGGTAAATAAACAAATTGATCTTTTGTATATGGATTTAAAAAATCTAATATTGGGCCAGAGGTGCAATCAATACTTTCACAAACAGAGTTTCTAGGAGTTACAAAGTCGTTATTTGTTCCCCCGGTGTAATACCACCAACCTGTTGAAGGATCATGCATCCATTTAGCACCTTCATCAATAAATCCATAAGCTTTATCGTATATCTGTTGATTTAGTTCATCAGTTAATTGAGCAATTTCATCGGTTGCAGCTGTTCCACCTTCAACTGTTGCAGTTAGTTTTACTCTAACAATTGCAGGTGTTTTACTAGCCTGAAATTTAACAGCAGCATAAGTGTTAATTTTCATTCCTGGCAACAAATGATCACCAGCAATAACAAAAGGAATTTCTGCTCCGGCTGGTCTTATTTCTCCCGAACTATTTTGAGCAATGTTTACAACAACAGGATCACCCAAGCTAATGGTTCGAAGTTTTTCTTGAGAAGAAGCAAACCACGCAAAAGTTGCGCCGGCAACTAAAGAAATTGCAAGCAAAACACTTAACACAATTATTAAACTAGTATATTTGTTAATCTCTTTAGATTCCTTCATTTGTTCTCCAACTAAAACTGATCATAACTCTTCATAATAATATACTATTAATAGTATATTAGATTTTGCTTTTTTAGTAAAATGAATATAACACTTTTGCCTGTTTAATAATTATTTTTAATCTTGATTTGTTGTTTTTTACTACTTTATTATCTGCTCCAACCAATCATTGGGCAAATTTTTCCAAACAGAATTAATTATAGTCGAATTTAGTTCAATAGTTTCGCAAGTAATAATCAAAAAAACATTTGAATTTTCTTCATTATTAAAAAAATCATCAATAGGTATTTCAACTGCATCACAAATATCAAAAAAATCACCATTTTTAACCGATTTTAGATAATAATAATATCCACCTTCGCCAGCAACCCAATGTTTGTTTGTGTTTAATTTTAGGTTTGTTAATTTGTTTTTACCACAAACAATTTCACATTTTACCCTAACAACACTGTCACTTAACAAATTAGAACATTCGGCCGTTATATTTTGTGGATAACTCACACCCAAAATACTGTTATTTAACACCATGGTTACAGCTACACTACTAGCATTTTGATTTAGTTTAACACTTGCATTTGTTGTTACAAAATTACCAAAATTGGCACGTAAATTTTTATTTTGTTTTGATAAACTCACACAGCAAATTGCAAGCACAATTATTATGGCGCTCATTAGCAAAATCAACACAACATTTCCAATTTTTAAAGCTTTGTTTTTTATATTGTTCTTACTTTTTTCCAACTCCATGCTTCACCTAAATTTAAATATTTATATATTATTTTTAACCAATATTTTTCATTTATGCTATCATTAAAAAAATAAGAAAAAAGAATCTTTTTTTGTAAAAGATTCCATCATTATATCACATTAAAAAAGTGCCTATTAAAGGCACTTTTTATTCATCTTCTTCAATCAATTTACCCCAAGTTGGGTTGCTTCGATTTAGTATTGGATTTTCAACGTTCATACTTTGAATTGCACTTACTTTATAGTTTATAAAAATATTTTTGTTAGCAAAAATATTTGTTAATTGTGTGCTAATTTTTATTTGTCCATCCAAAAAGGTGTGGCGCTCTTGATTGTTAGCAATGCGAGCTAAAATTTGACCATCCTTGTTTTCGCTAAACACCCACCATTTTCCACCATCTGCTTCACCAAAGTCAACTTCAACCCAATCGGATGATGGAGGAATTGTGTTAAATTCAATTAAGCCATCGGTTACAATATTTCCACCAATATCAGTTAACGCATCGGATGTTACTTCAAGTTTTACCCTAACAAATGCAGGCGAACTTGGTTTATCTTCCTGCCCCATAACAAAACCTAGATTAACATTAATTCTGGTTCCTGGCAAAATTATTGCTTCCTCTGTTGGAAGCTCAACAACACCACCTTCTGGAAGTTTTGTTGTTAAGTTATCTGTAATATAAATTTCAACTGGATGCGAAAGTGTTACACCAATTTTATCAGAAACATTACGTGTATACCATGCAAAGGTTACACCTGTTGTGATAACCATGATTAAAACAACACATAACAATAAAATTACAATTCTTTGAGAATTATATTTTTTATAATCGTCTCTATTCATGGCTACCTCCTACTAATAGTTTAATATAATTTAATTTTTGATGCAATTAATTAACAATATCATATTGTGCAATCTCTGTTTTCCATTCAGCTGGCGCATAAGCCCATTCTGGTTCAAATTCGTATGATTTAAAATGTCTTTGAATAGCACAAATAGTAATTTTTATGTTTACAGGTTGATTTCGATCAATGTTATTAATATCGTTAGTAACAACCATTCCTGTATTAAATGTTGCCACAATATCAGGTCCAATATATCCAACATAGTAATAATAATCATCAATCTCGGAATGATACCAGCTTTGTTTTCCTTGTGCTGTCATTTCATCCGAAACAAACAAAACAGGCTTAATAACATGGGTATCAACCAATTCACCATCAGCATTTTTTGATTTTACTTTATAATCGGTTTCTAATTTTACTTTTATAAATGCTTCATCGGTTCCTTCGGCACAAGTTATGGTTGTTGGCATGTTTTCATAAATCTTATTAGGTTCTAACAAATCATTAGGGAATGCTAGTTCAGTTTCAACAACAAGTTCAATATCTCCAATTACAACAACTTTTGATCCAACTTCGCTTTCACCAAACCACGAATAAGTAACAAAATAAAATATTAAAAAGCTTAACACTATAATAATTAACAAGGAAACAATTTTATTAAATCTGTTTCCTAATCGGTTATAATCAAAAACATTATCCAATTGTTTCCCTCCTAATTTATTTTAATTTATTAATATTATTTCCAAGCTGTCCAAATTTCTAAAAACTCTAGGGTTAAATCCTGACCACCAACCTTAAAAGGCTTATCAATGCTATCGGTTGGATTTGACTCTGTATCTACTTGATATGCATTACCTGAATAGGCAACAATATCTGCTCTTAATTCAATATAAACATTACCAGTAAACAATCCGCCCAAATATTCTAACGAATCAAACACAACATTTGTTGCATTTGGTGCCAACACTTTGTTTAAAAACATGTTGTAACTGTGTATACCTTCCATCAAATCAATATCGTATGCTGTAACCCAATCGGAGTTAACTGCTGTTAATTGATTTTCGTCTAATAAATATTTGGAACCATCCAAGTCGGTATGGTGATTATCACTAATACCATCGGTTGTTGTAATGCTTACAAAACATCTAACAATGCCATTAATTGTTCCAGTGTTTTTAATTGATAATGTTGGAACAATAATTTGACCTTCTGAGGTAAACTGCAAATGATAAGGTGTTCCCAACACAACAGCGCCACCTTCACCTATATAACTATTTAATTTTGTGTTTCCATCATAAATTTCGATGCGAACATCACCAATTGTTGCACTACCATCACGTTCAACATAGTCGGTTAACCAAGCAAAAGTAGCACTGGCAATAATGGCAACCATTAAAACCACTGCACAAACAATAATTGTTATGTTTATTGAGTTGTTTTGTTTTAACTTAAAGTTCATGCTGAGTGCACTTCTCCTATCATAACTATTTTACTTTTTTTATAATTTTTTGTAAAGTAAAGCCAAATCAATATAAAAAAAAGTATATGTAAAACATATACTTTATTTATTTGCATTTTAGCTATAAGTTATAATAAACAATGCAAGAACAACTGCAACTGTTATCATTATAATATTTTCTTTAATAAAATCTAGCGCATGTCCTAAGCCCTTAACATGAAATATTACAACACCAACAAAATTTGATGCCCTAACAGTTTCGCGTGAACCTTCGTTTTCTTTTGCATCACCTTGTGTATATAACACCGTATTTGAGCCATTATTTAACTTTTCAACAACACGGTGAGTCACATTTGCTTCACCCATTTTAAAAGTTATAACATCGCCAACTTCAACTTGATTTATATCAACTTTTTTAATAACAACAACTGTGCCAATTGGCATTGTTGGAGTCATGGATCCGGTAATAATATTTAGCACTTGATAACCCGAAGCAAAAGCAAAAACAATTGTTATTACAATAGCAAGAGCAACGTTTGCAAATATTGATCCAATTATTGATAATATGGGATTTTTTGATTTATAAATATTTTTTGTCATTTGTCACCTAATAAGCTTATAGAATTATTGTTTGATAAAAGTGTAACAATATTTAAATACACTAGTAGTTTATCAAACATTGTTTAATTTAACAAATATTTATTAATATTTTAATAATATAAATATAATTAAAAGCAAAAAAAGAGCTGGAACATTTTGTTGTTCCAACTCTTTTTTTAAACATATTAATCACAATTTATATTATTTAAATACTGGATATCCATTATTTAAATTACCTTCGTCAACCTTATAAATATCTTTTAAGTTTGCGTTGGTTGTATATTTTGTTACTAATGCGTCTTTAGTAGGCAATTGTTCAGCTAAATAGATCGAATTATCTTGACCATGGGTTTGATAACTACCACCATTTAACAACAAGTATGCATTGTAGTTAAATTCAGCATTTGTTGTGTAAAGAACAGTTGCATTGCCCAATACAACACCAAAGCTTGAATTTGTTGTTGTAACTGCATTTGCAGTTGTAATTACCACATAACTATTTTCAATTGGTTTAACTGTTGTACCATAAACAGCACCAACAATACCTACAGCACCACA
>CALDPW010000059.1 GCA_937911885.1 uncultured Clostridia bacterium
ATCATCCTCAGGCTCTTCCAAAAACTTTAAAATAGTATTAGCAGAAGACATATTTAATTTATCCGCTTCCTTTATAATGTAAATTCGCTTATTATCTAATAAAGATTTATTATTAAATTCCTCTTGTAAATCTAACATTTGCTTTTTCTTAATTATTGTTCCATCTGGTTCAATTATTTTTAAATCAACATAATTATCCGTATCAATAAGCTTACAGATATTACAATCTGAACAATTTAAATTATTTAAACTTTTATTATTTTTTTTACATAAAATTAACTTTACAAAGTCTAAAATACATTTAAAATCTTCATCATAATTGTCAACTTCTACAAGATAAGCATGAGAAACCTTATTTCTAGAAATGATAGAATCTATATAACGTATATAATTTTCTTTAATCATTGGATTAGTCCAATGTTGTTATCTGCTTTAGTTGTTCAAGCAATAATTATTAATCCTTTAATATATATATCGCCATATGCTGCAAAAGTTGAAATGCGTAAACTATCACCATTAGTGCAACTTGCATAACCAATTAATCCAGCAACATAGTAGTTTGAAGTTGTTTCAACTGTTATATCACCAACAGCATAAACATTATCTACTCTGCCGCTTTCTAAATTACCAACAAGTCCACCAACATAGGTGCTTGTTGTTGCAGTGTTGTTATTTTTAACAGTAATTGTTCCACTGCTATATGCTTTGTTAATTGTGTATGATGCTGCCGAATTATAAATCTTACCTGCAACACCACCAACATTAATATTTGCTTTTGCATTTACGTTAATAATTGAATCACTAGCAACCGAAACTTTATCGTTTACGCTACCAATAATTCGAACATCTGTTGCGTTTCCAACAATACCACCAACACATGTTAAGCCTGATGTTGAATCGTTATAAACATCAACTTTGTTTTCATAATTTGCATAAACTTTAATTTGTTGATTTTCAATGTAGTTATATGTGTTAGACATTAACACACTTAAAGTTGAAGAATCTGCTCTACCAACTATTGCACCAACATTTAATTTAGTTGTTAATTTGGTTGTGCTATCACCTGCCAACACGTTTCCAATGTAATAAACTTGCGAAACGTTTGAACCTTTAACATATCCAATAACGCCACCAATGTTATGAGCAACACTGCTTGCTGTTGATGTGCTATTTACTTTAATTTGACCATTTGTGTAGTCCTTAGTAATGCGTGTATTATTAACAAATTCCACAGCACCACTAGCAACATAACCAGCAATTGTTCCAATATTGATTGTTCCTGTTTTTTCGGTGTCGTTAAAGTCGATAATTTGTGTTTCGTTAGCATCAGCAGCCTTAACAGAGTTAATATTTACATTACTAATAACCGAACGCTCTGATTTACCAACCAAAATTCCAAAATTCATATTGTTGGATTTTACTGTTGGAGTGCTACCAACATTTTGATGTTCAAAGGTAATTTGTGGAGCTTTATCTCCTGTATAGGTAATTTCAATATTAATATTGTTAAGTTCACTATCTTCAATGTGACCAAACAACAATCCAAGGTTTTCAAAACTATCCAAGAATCTAATATCGCCACCTTCAAATTCGATTTCGACATTAATATTACTTAATACAGATCCTGAGATATGTTTACTAATTAAACCAAATGATTTAGATGTTGCTTCTTTTTCCGATAAGTATGAGAAATAATTATCTGGAATAATAATTTTGAAGTCAACGTTCATAATTGTTGCATTGTTAATATCGCTAAATACTGATGATAATGCATTTAATTGTTTAACGGTAATAATTGGATTTTCGCCAGCATTTGGTTCACCAATTATTGTTCCTTCAAACTTATTATGCATTAACACTGGATTTGGTTGATATGTTGTTTCATTTTCTGTCGCAAAATCGTATTCGTTGTGTTTTAACAAATAGAATTGATTTTTAGTATCGGATGAAACACGAATTTGTGTGTTCAATTCGCTACGATTTGCAATAGTGTTAAAGTTAGAATAAATTCCAATTATAAATGCTGGTAAATCATTTTTAACCATCCAAATCTTGCTACCACTTGATGCATTAATTGATGCCATATCGGCAATATCCCAAGCATAACTTCCAAACATGTTAGCATTTGTCCCACTTTTTCCAAATATTGTGTTTAGATGATATTGATTACCAATAATGTTTTTAAAGCTAATCATATCGCCAACAATATTTGGATTTGTTTCGGTTGGTTTAGATGGAGAACTTACTGCATCGTTAAACACTTCGGAAACATGATGTTCAGTATTAACCGATGTTTCATTAAATGTGTTGGTTGAAATTTTTGCATTGTTTACTGTTGTTGAAATAACATTAGACAATGTAAAGTTTGTGCCATAACCAGTGTTAACTGTTGATGTTTGTCTGCCAACATTAACAGCTGTAACAATGTTTGCTTCACTTATTTGCAGTGCACGTTCTTTTTCTTCTTGTGATATAACACCATTTTGTTTAACTAAACCAATTAAACTACCAACATAGGTTGAGTTTCCAAATGTAGATCTGCCTAACCAGTTAGAGTTATATGTTACACCATCAACTTTATATTCTTGGTTACCAACTTCTGGCATTCTTACTACATATTGATAGAAAGTGCCATCTGATTTTGCATAATATAATTTTAAATTTTCGCTAGCCATAGTTTGAGTGTTTGAACCAAAACTATTAGCTGCAATTACGTAATCTAGGGTTAAACGAGCATTGGCGCTAGTTAAAACTGTGTTACCATCGGCATCTTTAACATTAAGATTTGCAGTGCTATCATCAACAACAAACAAACCAGTTTTGTTATAAACACCAATAACTCCACCAACAACTTTTGATGCATAAACATCACTAGTTGTATAAACGTGAGTTAAATAGTTTGCTCTAGTTGCTAATCCAATAACACCACCAGCAATTTTTGCATTAGGGTTAATAACATCAACTTTAACAAAACTATCAGCAATAATACTTTGATCGGTATATCCAACCAAACCACCAATTGCAACTGCAACCTCAGTGCCAAACAAGTTTTTAACTTTTAAGCCTGAGTTTGCACCTTTTACATGGCTTTCATCAATAGAAGCCTGTAGTGATGCAATATGTTCTAGAGTAACTTGTTCTAACATTGCGTGGTTTTCACCAACAATACCACCAGCATAGTTATAACCTCTAATATTTTGGACTTTTTCTGAATTATCTTCTTCATCATCAGAAATATCAAATCCAACTAAGTATTTACTCTTGCGAATAAATGTGTTTTTACCAGTATATCCAAACAAACCACCAGCTTGTTCAGCTGCAATAAAGCCACCGCCTTGAACAGTAATGCCCGCAACATTGTCGGAAGCATCTTCTGGACGATGTTGCATTATATCAGCTGTTACGGCTGTTGCAACATTTGAATATGCGTTTGCAGAATCTCGATTGTTAGCAACCAAAACGCCTGCAATACTTCCAGCATATGAATAATTACGCAAATCAGAAACTGAATAGGTGTTTCCTGTGTAATCATCAAAGCTTGCAAACTTAACCATGTTACCATTTGAGTGTGCTACACCATAACTATTAATAGTGTTAACTTCACTTAGTGTTGCATTAGATCTGTGCGAAGCTGTTGCTGTAATATTGTTTGTTGTAATGTTGTTGATAATAGCTTCCGACTTGTTAACAATTAAGCCTGCCAAACCACCAACTAAATTACCACCACTAATATTAACGCCATCACCTGCACTTAAGGTTAAGTTAATTAATGATGTGTTATAAATTGATCCTGCAATAGCTCCAACTTTTACACTATGTGTTGCATCAAAGCCATTGATTTCAATATTTAAGTTTTGAATTGATGGAGTAATGTTTGTTGGTTCAATTCCTGTTTTTTCTATTTGATAATCACTTAAACCAACTTGTTGGAATAATCCATAGTTTTCGTGAATGGTATCTTGATCAAGGTCAACAAGTTTTATACCTTTCATGGTCATACCATTTCCATCTAAAACACCAGCAAAGGTTATTTGGCTAATAAGTTTTCTATCAACAACTAGGTTGTTTAAGGTAATTTCAGTAAAGTCAAGATCATTAATTAATCTAATTTGTGAAACACCATTATTTGCTTTATTACCAAATAGGTTCAACTTAAACAATTCGTTTCCACCACCATCTAAACCAGAAACAGCTCTTGAATTGTTAATAATAAATGTAACAAATTCTTCTGCTGTGTTTACCAATAGAGGGTTAACAATGTTTGAATTTTCGTTAGCTGCACCATACATACAGTCAATGTTATACTCATAGTCATAAATAGTTGTTCCACCTTCGTTTGTTGTGTTGGTTAAAACACGATGAGAGAAAGTGTTAACTTCGGTTATGCTAATAAGTTGAGGACCATAGTGTTGATTGCTATCAATTTTCCAAATATTATTAATACTTGTACCTGTTGTAAAGCTGAATCCGTTAAATGATCCAGTATAACGGAATGGATTATCTTGAGCATCAGCATTTGCAGATTCGGCAGTAACCGATTTTCCTCTAATAGCCAATGCAGGTTCATCTTCGTTTGCTACTTCATTATCTAAAATCAAGTAGAAGCATGAAGTTAATGTGCCTTCGTTGTTATAGTCGTTTTTACTATTAATACCAGTAAATTGACCATGTGATTTACTATTAAATGCATTTGGTGATGTGGAATAAGCGTTTTTAATTAATCCACCTTGTTTATTATTGTAAACAAAACCACCCGAACCACCACTGTTTGTGGTAATTGAAATATTCGAGAATGCATTTTCAATTTTACCTTCGTTTTCGTAAACAAAGCCACCAATATAGCCTTTTGCTTCAATATAAACTTTGTTACCAACACGATAGTTTAATGTTTCAATGCCTTCCGACATTGAGTTAAAGATATAACCATTTGCTTTGTTTGTTACAACAAATCCTGAGGTTTTTGTTCCTTCGAAAATAAGTGCACGGTTAATTACACCAACACCTAAGTTATAAGAGTTTGCAACAATTCCAGTATTTTCATTTACAAACGCACCAATACTCTTACCACCAACTAAGAAGAATGGATAAGTTTGTTCACCAGAAGTAAATTCCCCATTTGTTGTAGCATGGAACTCGGTGCTATAATCAACGTTTTGATAATTTGCAGCGTTTAATCCAATATAACTATTCGAAATTGTTCCATTGTTAATAGCAACCATACCACCAATTTTAGCATCAACCAATTCACCATTTAAGTAAGCAAAAGTGCTATAAATAAACAAGTGTTTTGCTGAATTGTCTAACATATTGGTTTGAACAGGGTTAACTATTTTAATATTTGTTAACGAACCATCGTTTGTTCCTGCAAATAAACCAAAATTAAATGAACTAATACCACTTAAATCAATTTTTGCATTTCTAACAACATCACCAAATTGGTTTGTTGTTCCTTCGTTAACCAACATATTAACTTCATCTTGAGTAATTAATAAGCTAGAAACATCTAATGTTACGTTTTTAATTACGGTTGAAGCAGATACTGTTCCAAATAATCCAACATTCACATTTGTGCCACCAGCTAATGATGATGTGTTAAAGTTGGTTATTTTTATGCGATAACCATTACCATCTAAACTTGCAAAACTTGCATTAATTGGTTCGTAATCACTTAGTGTAATGTCGTTAACCAAAATGTAGTGTCCACCTGTTTCCTCTTTTAATGCTAGGAATTCGGCAGCTGTTGCAATTGGGTTTGGATGATCATATGTTGAGTTATCTTTAATAATTACATTAAAGTCAAACTCTTGTTCGTAAACAACATATCCAACAACAGAACCATTGTATAGGGTTGGTTGACCAATACTGTTGTAATAGTATTGAACCTTTAATCCAATAACGTTATTTGAACTTACCTTTTTACCATTAATTTTAACAGATACCAAAGAAGAACTACCTTCATATATAGTACTCTCTAATTCCGCTTGTTCCTTTTGTAATTTAGCTTGCATCTTTTGTGCTTCCATCATTAATTTTTGCATATTCATAATTTATCACCTTTCCTATTTAAACTCTATTATTTCTTCACCAACAATGTCAAACAGTTTATCAACAATAGTTTCCTCTTTTTTAGTTTCCACCATTTCATCAACAATTAATTCCTTAACCTCATATTTTAAACCATTCCGTACATTGTTAATATATTCTTCCCTTTTCTTATTCCACTCTTCACAAGTAAGCAAAACATAATTATACTTATTACCAAAAACCATATTAATAAAATCATTACTTTCCTTTACCCCAGAATATATATTTTCTATTATAGATTCATATCTAGCAGTAAATATAATATTATTTCCACCAACAACCTCTAAAACTATATCCATCCATTTTCCAGCCACTGATGCATAATGATTGTCAGTCAAATAATCGGAAACATTTTTCCATTTTTCCTGTAAACTTAATTTCTCTTTTTTATCCGCTAAAGCCAAAGCATTATTAACTATTATATCCTTATTTTTAATAACTACACTATCAACAGCCTTAACTTCTTTACAAACAACATTATCATTATTTTGAACATCATCAACAACATTAGACGTAAACTTAAACGCCAAGTCAAAAGAATCGTTTCTATCAACAACTTCTGTTGTTTTCTTAATTACAGGTTCGTCTTCAACAACATTTCCTGAAAATTTATTTGCTACAAGCAAAAAGTTAGATATTACAACAACCGATTGCCTTGAAACAAACTTAATTTTATCAATAAGTTGATTTATCACATCAATTAAATAAAATATATCATTCAAAGAATAAAAATTACTTACATCATTCAAATAACTATCATCAGTCTTAATTAACTTAGAAGAAACACTCTTCTTAAAAAGAATTAAATCCTTCAAAAAAAACATTACTTCTTCCAAAAATTTAGCATAATTCTTACCATTATTATTTAAATTTTCTAAAAAAACAACAATTTCCTCAATATTCTCACTCTTTAAATTTTTCAACAACCTTGAAATTTCCTCAAGTGAAACATTTCCACAAACATCATAAACATCTGTAATTGTTATCTTACCTTGTGTAAAAGAGCGCAACTGATCCAAAAAGTTAATTGAATCTCTCATTCCACCATCAGATATTTTAGCTATTTCATATAAAGCATCATCAGAAATCTCAATATTCTCTATATTTGCAATTTCCTTTAATTTTTTAACAATATCAACAATCTCTATCTTATTAAATTGAAATTTTTGACATCTAGATGTAATAGTTAACGGAATTTTATGATATTCAGTCGTAGCTAAAATAAATATAACATGCTTAGGCGGCTCCTCCAATGTCTTCAATAAAGCATTAAACGCTTGATTAGTTAACATATGAACTTCATCAATAATATATATCTTATATTTACCAAAAGTTGGAACTAAATTAACTTTATCCCTTAATTCACGAATTTCGTCTACTCCA
>CALDPW010000060.1 GCA_937911885.1 uncultured Clostridia bacterium
CGGAAGAGTTAGCGTCTTTATTTGCTGTATTAATGCTCTTAATTAAGCCTTCTTTTAAAGGTTCAACTTTTTCAGTAAGAGTTTTTGCTAGATTCTTGATTGTTTCATCTTTAACTAGATAGTGCTCTAAATTGGATGCAAATGTTGAAATTAAATTTTGAATTTTAATTTTTTCAATGTTTGCAATAATTTCTTTGTGTTGTTCGTCTTTTGTTTTTGTTGAACTAGCATTTGCAGGGTCATCAAACGAATTTAGGTAAGATATTACACTTGTAAAAGCTTTTGTTAAATCTTCATATTCTTGTTTTTTAATAAATACTAATGTGTATTTATCATTTACTAATGTTTTAATATATGCTTCGGTGTTAGTTACTGTTGTTTTAAGATCGTTAAGGTTGCGATAATATTGGTTTTCGTAACTTGGTTGAGGGTAGTTGATTACAATGTGGCTATATGCTTGAGTTTTTTCGTTAATTAAATTCACATAGTAATTAATTGAGTTTGAAATTGCATTATGATCATTTTCTGCAATTAATCTAAGTTTTGATATGATTTCGTTATTATTAAAATACTTAACAAATGAATCTGCGTTATTAGATGTGCTCTCAGCAATTAATTGATCAAAAGATTGTCTAATTTCAGGTGTAGTATTTGTTTTTGTTGATCTAATAATTGGTTTTTTATAAACATCTAATTCAACATATTTTGAATAAAATTCGCTCGAAGCTGCTAAAGTAGTGTAGTTTTCGTAAATTGTTTTATATTCGTTTAACTTTGTTTTAACATCAGTATAAATTGTGTTGATTTGATCAGTTGGTTTTTTGCTTGTAATAGCTGATTGTAAATCTGCAAACAATGCTTCAAATTCTGCATTGGTTTTTGTTAGGTCAGAAGTGCGTTTGTTTAAAACTGAATAAAATTCAAGTTTAGTATTGTTTGCAGCAATTTGTGCATCAAACTTAACTTTTTTATTGTCGGCACCCTTTGGATCGTTTTCGTCCATAAACGCAGTATAAACAACACCAACAGAAGATCCTGTTATGTTAACGTTATAATCTTGTTTTCCAATTGGATCAAAAAACAACAACGACAAAACTAAAATGGATGCTAAAATAACACCCATAATGTAAACACTAGGTTTTTTGAATATTTTTATAAATTCTGCTCGGGCAATTCTAAAAACACCCATATTCGTTCTCCTAATTAAAAGATTTGGATAGTTCCACCATTTGTTTTGGTTTTTAATAAATCCATAAATATTTCTTCAAGTGATTTTGTAATATATTCTACACCGAATACCGATAATCCATTATCTAATAAACGTTTATTAATTTCAGATACTTTATCTTCTGGGGCATATACATATATGCTGTTTCCAGCAACATCAACTTTAAAGTGGAATTCGTTAATTACAACTTTTCCAGCAAAGTTAGGGTAGTCAACCTTAAATTTAATTTTACGTGAACCGGTAATGCCTTCTTTAAGTTGGTGAATTGTTTTAAGTTCAATTAGCTGACCATTGTTAATAACTGCAAGTGTGTCACATAACTGTTCCATTTCGGCAAGCATATGTGAACTAACCATAATTGCAATATGGTATTTTTTAGCTAAATTTTTTAGGAAATCTCTCATTTCAACAACACCTTGTGGATCAAGACCACTAAAAGGTTCGTCAAGAATTAATAATTTAGGGTTGTGTAATAAAGCTTGTGCAATACCTAAACGTTGGCGCATACCTAATGAATAAAATTTAACTTTATCTTTTAATCTGTGCTCCAAACCAACAATTCGTGCATATGAAATAATTGTTTCTTTTTTAATGCCTTTATATAAACTTGCATAATATTTTAAATTATCATAGCCGCTCATATATCCATACATTAATGGATTTTCAATTATTCCGCCTGTTAATGACATAGCTTTTTCAAAGTCTTTTCTAACAGAATAACCACAAATGGTAATGTTGCCATGGGTAGGGCGGGTTAAACCACAAATCATTCTCATTGTGGTTGTTTTTCCGGCACCATTAGGGCCTAAAAAACCAAAAATTTCTCCTTCATGAATTTGAAAGGAGATGTTATTTACTGCAACTCGATCTTCGAATGCTTTTGTTACATTTTCTACATTTAAAATTACTTTACTCAAAATAAAATCCTCGTTTGCTGGATTAATGAACACAATTTTAGATTATAATTCTGTAAACATTCTAACATACAAAAAAACATTTGTAAAGTCATAAACAAAGCATATATATAATATATATTATATATAAATTTGATTTTTGGGGTAAAAATGTTAAATAAAAAGACATTATATTTTTGCATTTCTATTTTGCTTCCAGTAATTATTTGGTTTAATTATTATTTAAAGTTTAAAAACTTAAATTTTGGGTTTATTGAAATTATAACTATTATTATTAGCATTGTTTTAAGTTTGTTAAGTATGTTGTTTTTTAATAAAAACATAATTAGGCATTATATCCTATTATAAAGAATATTATAAAAATAGAAGAGAGTTTAAAAATAAAATAGATGAAAAATATCTACGTCAAGCACTAGATAGAACATTA
>CALDPW010000061.1 GCA_937911885.1 uncultured Clostridia bacterium
ACATTCTTTTATAGATATATGCGTGAACTTATTACTGATGGTCATGTATATGTTGGTATTGCACCACTATATAAGGTGTATAAAAAGAATTTTGAGGAATATGTTTACGACGACTTTAAGCTAAAAGATGCTATTAAACGTTGTGGCGCAGGATATCAAATTCAACGTTACAAAGGTTTGGGTGAAATGAGTGCTGAACAATTATGGGAAACAACAATGTCGCCCGAAAAACGTGTGTTGGTTAAAGTTACACTAGATGATGCAGCCGAGGCTGAAAGATTAATTACAACAATGATGGGCGATAATATTGAAGCTCGAAAAGCATACATTAGCGAAAACGCTAACTTTAACAAAGTTGACACAACTTTTGATAAAGTTGAAGTAGGTGGTAAGAATGGCAAAGAAGAATAAAGATTTTGATGATTTAGAATTTTTAGAAGATGAAAGAAAAACTGATATAGTTGATGAAGAGGAACAAGAGAACACAATTTCAACTTCACAACAAGCTGAAAATAAAAAATTAGATCCATCTTACACAAGCTTGCTTAGTGGTGGAGATGGCAGTGGCGTTATTTCAAAAAGTGTTGAACAAGTTATTCACGAAAGTATGATGCCATATTCTGAATATGTTATTTTAGATAGAGCATTGCCACGTGTTGAAGATGGATTAAAACCAGTTCAACGTCGTGTATTATATTCTATGTTAGAGGTTGGTGTTACTCCTGATAAACCATATCGAAAAAGTGCAACCATTGTTGGAACCTGTATGGGTAGATATCATCCACACGGTGATAGTTCAATTTATCAAACAATGGTTAGACTTGCACAAGATTTTAACATGGGTATGTGTTTGGTAGATGGACACGGAAACTTTGGTTCGGTGGATGGTGATGGCGCTGCTGCAATGCGTTATACCGAAGCTAGATTAAGTCCAATTAGTTTGGAAATGTTAAAAGATATTGAAAAAAATACTGTAACTTGGAGTTTTAACTTTGACGATACTCGAAAAGAACCAGATATGTTGCCAGGCAGATTTCCAAACCTGCTTGTTAATGGTTCGCAAGGTATTGCAGTTGGTTTAGCAACAAACATTCCAACACACAACTTGGGCGAAACTATTGATGTTGTTTGTGCCTATATTGATAATCCAAAGCTAACTTTGGATGAGGCTTTAAAACTAATGCCAGGTCCGGATTTTTCAACTGGTGGATACATGTTAAGCTCATCTGATTTTAGGCAAGTTTACGAAACAGGTAAGGGCAAAATTATTCTTAGAGCTAAGTTTAATGTAGAAAATGCAGAAAACGGCAAAAAGAATATTGTTATAACCGAAATACCTTATCAAGTAAACAAATCTGCATTGTTACAACGTATTGAAAAACTAAAACAAGCAGATTCTACTTGTCCATTATCACATATTGCAGATATTGTTGATGAATCTGACAGACATGGAACAAGAGCAGTTATTAAGCTTAAAAAAGATGCAAATGTTAATGCAATTATTAATTATCTTTATGCTAAATCAGATTTGCAAGTTAACTTTAATGCAAACATGGTTGCTATTGCTGGTGGAAAACCAAAGCTATTAAGTTTGCTTGAAATTATTGGTCACTATGTTAACTATCAAAAGAAAGTTATTTATAACAGAACTAAGTTTGATTTAGATGCAGCTTTAAAACGTGAACATATTTTAGAAGGTTTGTTAATTGCAATTAAAAATATTGATGATGTTATTAAAATTATCAAAACCTCAAAAAGCACTGTTGATGCTAAGCATAAATTAATGGAAACATTCTTTTTAAGCGAAGTTCAAGCGCAAGCAATTTTGGATATGAGATTAGCTCGTTTAACTAACTTAGAAGTAAATAAATTGATTAATGAATTAGAACAACTTAAAAAACTAATTGCTGAATTAAAATCAATTTTAGAAAGCGAAAAGAAACAATTAAAGTTAATTAAAAAAGAATTAAACGAAATTAAAGATAAATATTCATATCCACGAAAAACCCAAATTATTAACGAAGAAGAACTTAACGAATCAGTTGTGGTTGCTGTTAATAATAGTGGTTGTGGCGAAGATGTTAATGTTATTTGTTCTGAGGCTAATACATTTAAAATTGTTAACAAAAAGAGTTACAATTTAGCACAAAAAACATTAAGTGCAAACCCAACATTATTTGAAATTCCAAAATTATCAATTGTTGCTAATACAGATAAACATATTTATGTGTTTACCAATTTGGGTAATTGTTACAAAATTAAGGTGGCAGATATGCCAATTGCAAAACTAAAAGACAAAGGAACACCTTTAATTGGTTTGGTTAAATCTGCACATCCTGATGAACAAGTTGTTGCAATGTTTGATTTTGTTGAAGGAAATAATGATCTAGATTTAATTTTTGCAACAAAACAAGGTTTGATAAAAATTAGCAAAGTATCTGATTATTTCAGTTCTAAACAAGCTATTTCAGCAATTAAGTTAAAAGATGGCGACGAAGTTGTGTTTGTTGCAATTGATCAAAAAGAAAAATCATTATTAATGTTTAGTAACGATGGTATGGCTGTTAACATTATTAAAGATGATGTTAGTGCAACTGGTCGCACAAGCATGGGTGTTAAGGGTATGAACCTTAATGCAAACGATTTTGTTGTTAATGCTGTGTTATCTAACGCTCTTGCATACACATTGTTCACATCAAATGGTTTTGGTAAAGTTATTAAGCAAAACGAAATTCCTGTTTCGGCTAGAGCTAGAAAAGGAATTAAGGTTATTAGTGGTAAAAAATTGGATATTAAGTTAGTTGGAGCTTATGAACTAGATAAAAATATTAATTTTGTTGCAATTGCTCCTAGTGGATTATATTTTATTGAAAACAAAAAATTATCACTAGAAAACAGATTAGGAACAGGTAAGAGTGTTCTTGGAAATAAAAATGGTGGTATGACTAACAAGGTTACAACCTATGTTATAAATGAAAATAATTAATAAAAAAAATGCCTTTTACCAAGGGCATTTTTTTATTTTATTGCATATTTTTATCTTAGTTTTAATACAAATAATTAGAAATAATTGTAATTAGTTAAAATAGTATAAAAAACAATTTTATATGTCAAAAAACAACAAAGTTCTATTTTAAAAAAAATATTAAATTTTTGTTAATTATTTTATTATTAAGGAGTGTAATATGCGATTTTTAGTAGTTAAGGCAAAAACACTAAAATATGTTGTTGCTGTTGTTATTGCAGCCATATTGCTTGCAATAAATTTTGGAGAAAGTTCGCTTGCATCTGTATTTTTTGGCTATGCTCCCCGAAAAGTTCCAATTTATTGTGTTGAAACAGAAAGTAAAAAGGTTGCAATAACTTTTGATAGTGCCTGGGGTGCCGATAAAACATTGGGCATTTTAAATACCTTAAAAGAATTTAATTGCAATGCAACATTTTTTGTTGTTGGCTTTTGGGTGGAAGATTATCCTGATATGGTAAAAGCAATTAATGATCAAGGTATTGAAATTGGAACTCATAGTAACACACATGCTGATTTTGCAAAACTATCAACGTCACAAATTAAACTTGAACTTGAAACTTCGGTTAATCTTATTAAAAGTATTACAAACAAGGATGTTAAGCTATTTCGTGCTCCATATGGCAGTTATAATAATAATATTATATCAACTGCTGAAAGTATGGGTTTAACAACAATTCAATGGGATATTGATACATTGGATTGGAAAGGGTTAAGTGCAATGGAAATTACTAATAGAGTAATTAATAATGTTAAAAATGTAACTAGTTTTGCTAGTATAACTATTAAAGATAAAGATAGTAATGAAAGAAAAAAAGAAAAGGATATGTTTCCGGAATTACATGGAAATAGGACGAGGGTAGCAAAAAGTTTATATAAGAAATCTGCTGAATACAGAGATGAATCGTCACTTTTTTTAATGACATTGGTGGAAGTTATCGCATGGATGGATGCTGAGCCATTATATATAGAATTGCGTAAAGTGATAAAAGATACTAATGTAAATCTACAAGTATCTTATCCTATTGAATCAGATAAATTAGAAATTAATTTATTTGAGAAACAATTGCATGAA
>CALDPW010000062.1 GCA_937911885.1 uncultured Clostridia bacterium
TGCAATTTTATATTTTACAATATCTCTATTGTTTTTATCAATAATTTTAATAATATACTTAAAATATATGATATAAGGGGAAACTATGGGGAAAACCGAAGTTGCTGTTTTAGATTTTGGATCATCAAAAATAACAATATTAGTGGGCCTTATGGGGGTTAATGGCACTTATAAATTAATTGCTAGCGGAAGCTCAGAATATGCCGGATTTTTAGACGGCGAATTTATTGAGCCCGAAAATTTAAGTTCTGCCATTATTTATGCTAAAAATCAAGCTGAAATTGCTTTAGGTAAAAAAATTAAACAACTTTATGTTGGTGTTCCAACAGAGTTTTGTGTTAACAAAATTGAAAAACTATCAATGAATCTAAGTGTTAGAACAAAAATCAAACAAAAAAACTTAGATAAGCTTTTTTTAAACGCTCCAATTTCTTATGATAATTTTAGAATAATCAACAAAACTCCAATTTACTTTTTGCTAGACGATAATAACAAGGTGTTTAACCCAATTGGTTGTTATTCATCATTAATTTCGGTTCTTGCAAGTTTTATTTTGGTTCATAACAATTTTTATGAATTTTTTGATAAGGTAATGTGTGAGGTTGGAGTTTATACTTATGAACTTATTAGTTCGGCATTAAGCGAAAGTTTGTATTTAATTGATCCAGAACTTCGACAAAATGGTGCAGTTCTTGTTGATTGTGGTTTTATTACAACCAGTGTTAATGCTATTTTTGGTGAAGGTGTAACCGATTTGAAAAGTTTTTCGTTAGGTGGTGGTTATATAACAGGCGATTTAATGGAAGTTTTAAAAATTCCATTTGATAGTGCTGAACAACTAAAACGAAAAATTATTTTAACATGGGCTGCAACGGAAGATGATTATTATGAAACGATTGTTGAAAATCAAATAGTTAGATTTAAGGCAACTTTGGTTAATGAAATTGCACTTGCTAGAATAGATGAAATTGTTGTGGCTGTAAAAAAATGTATTGATTTGTTTGAAAATAAGTTGTCGGATGATGTTGTTGTTTATGTTACAGGTGGGGGCTTGAATTACTTTAAAGGTATTGATCAATATATTGAACAATCTTTAAATCGCAAAGTTAAACTTATTGCTCCGCATCCATTACAATATAAAAAACCCGATTTGAGTAGCAGCATTGCATTAATAGATTCAGCTATAAATATGGAAATTCATTAAATAATTACTAAATTATTAATTAAATCTAAATAAAATTAGTTTTATATTAATAAAAAAATATGATAACATTATATTAATTAAAGTAAGAGGTAGGCTATGGATTACGAAAATCTAAACAGTCAAATTTGTA
>CALDPW010000063.1 GCA_937911885.1 uncultured Clostridia bacterium
CTCTGTTCCACCAGGAGTTTCTGTGCCACCAGGAGTTTGTGAACCACCAGGAGTCTCTGTGCCACCAGGTGTTTGTGATCCACCAGGGGTTTGAGTTCCACCAGGAGTTTGAGTTCCAGTTCCAGTGCCTGTGCCTGTGCCGGTTCCAGTTCCGGTTCCTGTGCCGGTTCCAGTTCCAGTGCCTGTATCGCTTGGTGGTTGGTTGCCACCATCTCCATTATTGCCACAAGCAGTCACAAAAGTCATGCAAGGAAGCAAAACCAATGATGCTAGTGCTGCTTTTAAAAATTTATTCATGTTTTTCCTCCATTTTTCTTTTTTAATAGTTTATCGTATTATCAAAAATTTATAAACAAAAAAACAACATAAAAATTATTATTTTTAAAATTTGTTGCAAACTAATAATATGAAACAAGCTTGGTATTATAAATTATTTTATGGAATAGGAAATCTTGGTTATAGTGTGGTTAGTCAAACAATAACAAACTTTTTTATGTTTTTTGGAACCAGTGTGCTAAAAATTCCAGGTGCGTTAGTTGGTGTGGCTATTGCTATTAGCACTTTGTGGGATGGATTAACCGATCCGGTTATTGGTTTTGTTTCCGATAATTACCCAATAAAGGGGTTTGGCAACCGCAATGGATATATGCTAATTGCAACATTTGGCATAGCTGTTATAAATTTGTTTATATGGTGTGTTCCACAAAACATTTCGGTTGCGGCAAAGTTTGTTTGGGTTGTGATAAGTTTAATATTAATCGAAACATTTAACACAATGTTTAACACACCATATTCGGCATTAAGCTCCGATATTGTTACCGATTATAACGATAGAACTCAAATACAAATTTATAAAACAATATTCTTTTTGGTTGGTATGATTTTGCCAAGTGTTTTGTTAAACACTTTTTTGCCCAGCACTCCCGAATATCCACAAGGTCAACTTAATCCTGGTGGATATGTTTCGATTGCGATATTTTGCAGTGTAATCATGTTTGTTTGTGGGGTTTTGTGTGTGTTTGGAACACTGCGATTTTTAAATGTTGATGCTAAAAAAACAAACAACAAGTTAAACTTAAAAAATATCTTTTTGGGTTTTTGTGATTGTTTAAAAAATGAGCATTTAAAAATAATTATTTTTGGTAATGCTTTATCATTAATTAGTGCTGCAATTTTAACATCGGTTGGTATGCATTTTTTTACTTATTGTTTTAAATATTCTACATTTAAAATAACGTGCGTTCTTTCGTGTTTGCTGTTGGGGATGGTGGTAAGCCAGCCGTTTTGGTATAGGTATAGCATTAAAGAGGATAAAAAACCAGCACTAATGTCTGGATTAATAACAGCAATAATTGGTGTTATTGTTGTTATGTTAATTTTTTTATTTAAGCAAAATTTGGGTGATTTTTCATTTTATTTAATGATTGTTTCAATGCTAATAATTGGATTTGGTTCTGGTGCTCTTTATTGTTTGCCTGGTAGTATGTTTATGGATGTAGTATCAATTAATGACATAAACAATAACAAATCGGCAACATACTCGGGGTTTTTGACATTAAGTAGCAATATTGCAAATTCTGCAGCCTTGTTTGTTGTGGGTGTTTTGTTGGATGTTATTAAGTTTAATCCTTCAAGTGTGGAGCAAAATAGAATTGTTCAAACAGGTATTGCTATAATTTTGTTTCTTGGAGTTATTATAAGTTTAATAGGATCTTTGTTTGTTTTTTCAAGATATAAAATAAAGGAAAAACACTTAAAGGATGCAACAAATAAATAAAATACTTGTTAATTTTGGAACTTAGTGGTATATTAAAATGTAATTTTATTTAATATACTATAAGGAAAATTTTTATGGAAAAACTTACTTCAAAACAACTTCGCAATGCTTGGTTAAAATTTTATGAAGATAAAGGACATGTTAATATTGGTGCCGTTTCATTAATTGGCGATGGATCAACTGGTGTTATGTTTAACGTTGCTGGCATGCAACCACTAATGCCATATTTGCTTGGAAAAAAACATCCAAAGGGAACAAGATTATGTAATGTTCAAGGTTGTGTTAGAACTGTTGATATTGATAGTGTTGGAGATCCAACCCACTTCACATTTTTTGAAATGATGGGCAATTGGAGTTTGGGTGATTATTTTAAAAAAGAAAAAACTGCTTGGTCGTTTGAATTGTTAACAAAAGTTTTTGGATTGGATAAAAACAAAATTTGTTCAACAGTGTTCGAAGGCAACGATAGTGCCCCACGTGATACCGAAACAGCAAATTTGTTAATGGATTTGGGAATTAAAAAAGAAAATATTTTTTATTTAGATAAATCCAACAACTGGTGGGAACTTGATGGAACTGTTAACACTCCATGTGGCCCAGATAACGAATGGTTCTACCCAAAACACGATAATCCTTGCTGTTCAACATGTGATGTTAACTGTGATTGTGGTAGATTTGTTGAAATTGGTAACGATGTTTATATGCAATACAAAAAGTTGGAAGGTGGCAAGTATGCCGAACTTGAAAACAAAAACGTTGATACCGGTTTTGGATTTGAAAGAATGCTTATGTTCCTAAATGGTTTAACCGATGGATATAAAACCGATTTGTTTAGTGGAGTTATTAACTATATTGAATCGCAAAGCGGAAAAACCTATGATCAAAATGCAGACGAAACAAAATCAATGCGTATTGTTGCAGATCACATTAGAACAACAATTATGTTAATTGGTGACGAAAACGGAATAACACCTTCAAACACAGGTGCTGGATATGTTCTTCGTAGATTAATGCGCAGAGCAATTCGCCATGGAAAAACTTTGGGATTAACTCTTGATAGTTTAATTGGTGTGGCTAAAATATTTATTGAAGATATTTATAACGAAGCTTATCCTGGATTGGTTAAAAAAGAAGATTATATTTTAGAAGAAATTTCGAAAGAATATAAAAAGTTTGATACCATGTTGGTTTCAGGAACAAAAGAATTTGAAAAAGTTATTTCGGGCATTATTCGCAAACGTGAATTTATGCAAGCTAGCAATCCAGATGCTGTTGTTGAAAGTGTAATTAACGGAAAAACTGCATTTAGATTATATGATACATTTGGTTTCCCATTAGAATTTACTATTGAAATGGCTGCCGAAAAAGGATTTACAGTTGATGTTGAAGGCTTTAATGAAGCTTTTGAACAACACAAAGAACTTGCTCGTGTTCAAGCTGGAACATTTAAAGGTGGTTTGCAAGGAGATTCCGAAAAAGAAATTGCTTATCACACAGCTACACACATTATGTTAGCTGGTCTTAGAAAAATGTTTGGCACACAAACTGTTCAAAAAGGATCTAACATAACAGGTGAACGCATGCGTTTTGACTTTAACTTGGATCACAAAATGACCGAAGAAGAGTTAAAACAACTTGAAAATTTTGTTAACGATGCAATTAATCGCAAGTTGGATGTTTCGTGGAAAGAAATGCCATTTAAACAAGCATTAGAACTTGGTGCATATGGTGTTCATAATGCTAGCGATGACGAACTTGTTAAGGTTTATACCATTGGAGATGTTGATATTCAAATTTGTGGTGGACCACACGTTTCAAACACTAGCGAACTAGGTAAATTTGTAATTAAAAAAGAAGAAAGTTCAAGCTCGGGTGTTAGAAGAATTAAAGCTGTATTAGAATAAAAAAACAAAGCACGCAAATAAGCGTGCTTTTTTATTATACACCCAATAAAAATTGTCTAACATTATTGACCTGTATTTTTTTTTATTATATAATGTTACTAATATTAGTAAAAATAACCTTAAAAGGGGAGTGCTATGAACACAAAAATATTAAAAGGGATTGCTCTTTACACATTAGTAGTTTTTGGTATTTTAATTGTTATTGCAGGCTTACTTATTGGCTGCATGTTTTTAATGCCAGGATTTAAACTATTTGGTTGGGCTTTACTTGCTAAAAATCAAGAAAACAAACAAATTTTAAGTCCATATGTTGAAGAAGCAAGAATTAAGAAAAATCAAACATATACTGTTGTTTTAAACTCAAGTTTATATAACACAACAATTTCGCTTAGAACCGATAACGATACTCAACAAGTATTAGTTAACCAAACAAACGATATGTATGGATTCTATAAACCAAGCGAATATTCTGCAGCTGATTACAACACAACAATTGAGATTGATAATAATAACAACAAAATTATTATTAACGCTCCAGATTTTGGACCAGCTATTGCAAAAAGAGCTAGTGCACTTAAAGTTGCATTGCCAATGAATAATAACCGTTACAATCTTGATGTAACTTCAACTTCAGGCAATATCTTTATTTCTGGAACAACAATTAAAAACGATTTAGTTGAATTCCCATTAGAAGATCTTACAATCAATACAGTATCTGGTGATGTTTCATTTAAAGATTTAGAAAACGAAACATATTATCATGTTTACTTTGATGAAAAAGATAGAAACTACGATGGTGCTGTTGATGGCAGAGATGATTTGAATGGTGATGGATTAATTAACGACAAAGATGATTTAGATCATTTAGATAAAAACTACGATGGCGTTATTAATTCCAACGATGATTTAAACTTAGATGGCAAAATTTATTATGATACATCTACAGGAAGATATTTTATGCTTGTATGTACAAAAGAGAAAACTTTTGCAGAGTTCTTTTATTTAATAAAAGCAAAAA
>CALDPW010000064.1 GCA_937911885.1 uncultured Clostridia bacterium
TTCTCTTAATTTCATTTCATTTGGTAAAAAGTCATTCATTCCTTTTACCGGTATTTTAACAAATCCCATTGTACTCACCTCTATATTATTCTAATATATTTGTTGTGATATAATCTACACCACATTCTTTTAATCTTTCGTATTCTTCTTTTGAATCTACTGTCCAAGTATTAACTTCTAAATTCTTTTTATGAAATCTATCAACCAAATCTTTTGTTACAAGATCACATCTTAAATCTAAATTGATATTTTCATCTAAACATTTATTTATTAATTCTTCACTATATAAATATCCAAGTAAAAATTGTGTATGATAATTTGGATATTTTTCTTTTAAATAAAGAATAGTATTCATAGTATAACATATAATCATACTACTTTCAAATAAATCTTCTTCAATTATTAATTTCATTAACTCATCAACTGCATCATTATCGAATCCCCATTTAAGTTCTATTACAGGAATCTTTTTGTAATGTTTACATATTCTTAAATATTCAACAAGATTTCCTATATGATATTTATATGTGTGATAAGTTCCTTTTTCATTAAGTTCAATTTTTAATGTTTCGTGATATGTTAAATCTCTTATAGTTTTATATGCATTTTGTTTTTCATAAAATAAAACTTCCTTTCATACTAATATATAAACTATTACTTAAACTATTTTATTACTAATTTTTTTATATAGCAAATTTATTTTAAATCTTTTTTATAGTGTGAAAAAAATATATTTAATTTTACTAACTATCTTAATATTTTTCTTTATTGCAATACTAGTAATTTCACCCAAGTTATGCATTGAAGCTTGTTTTAGTGGAATTAATGTTTGGGCAACCAACCTATTGCCAAGCTTATTGCCTTTTTTTATTTTTACTAAACTCCTTTCAGAATTAGGAATTATTGGCACTATGGCAAAATCCTTTTCGCCAATCACTCAAAAATTGTATAACACATCTGGTATTAGTGGATACATTTATTTAATGAGCATTTTGTCGGGATATCCAGTGGGAGCAAAAATAACAAGTGAGCTAATAAAAAATAAGCAAATTGATTTGGGACAAGCCCATAGAATAATTTGTTTTACTAGCACAAGTGGTCCACTTTTTATTTTGGGAACAGTGGCAATTGGCATGTTTAACAATCAAATTATTGGATATATTATTATTTTTTCACATTTTGTTGGAGCCTTATTAAACGGCTTACTTTATAGAAAATATATGATAACATATCCAATACAAAATGTTAGCCCTCTTAATTTTAATCAAAAAAATTTGTTAGAAGATATTATGTATAACTCAATTAAAAGCATTTTGATAGTTGGTGGCTATGTTTGCATGTTTTTTATGATTATAACCATATTAAATCATTATAATATCTTGTATGGGCTAAATGCTGTATTATGCAAAATTATACCCAACCTACACATTTCCACAATTACCGCAATAACCAATGGTGTTATTGAATTAACAAAAGGATGTTTAGATTTGAGTGCTTTAAATTTACCATTAAACATTGTTACCCCAATGCTAAGTGGTTTAATATCGTTTGGTGGAATTTCTATCTTTTTGCAAGCTGCAACCTTTTTAAAAGATGCAGGAATAAATCTTAAATTTTATTTTAAACAAAAAATAACACACTCAATAATAAGTGTGTTTATTTCAATATTATTATGCTCGATATTAATATAAAAAAGATTGAACACAAACATTCAATCTTTTTATTTTTTATTCATAGAAGAATTGCACCAAACATTCTTTAAAATCGTTATAATAAAACTTAACATTTTTATTTTTACCAATCATGTATTCCAAAGGAATTACTAGTGCATTAATAATGGTTAAGTTTTCAATATCAATTGCCTCATTAATGGCATTAATAATTATAGCAAGCTCCTCTTTTTGTTCATCTCTAATTTTGCTGCGATTAATAACTGACAACAATTCGTTAAGCGACATTTTTAAATTTGCAAACAATATTTTTTGCTTACTATCTGGATGAACCTCGCTTCCAATAATATCCTCATCCTCGTATGAATCTAAAGATTCTTCTTCCTCTTCTTCAAATTCCATTGGAGATCCATCAAAATTAACTTCTAACACATTTGCAACAGCATTTTTAAATGGAATTAACACACTTAAAGCAAAGTTAGAATAACTAATGTTGTAACCTTCAGGACTATAAAAATACTCATTAACAAAGTTTTGCAAATTTAGTTTGTTGTTGTCAACTTCAAGCAAAATACAAAATACCAACGCAACAGTTTTTTCATCTTCGGCAGGAAGAACAAAATAACCACCATTAATTCTATTTGCAGATTTTGCATCTTCAAATTCTTCTTTAAATCTAAAATTGTTTAAAACTTGCGCAAAAGTATTATATAACACTTCACTATTTGCAATTGCTTTTAAAATTTTTGAAATTTTAATATCTGATAAAATAAAACGGCCTTCAATCATCTCATCACAAGCATCAAAGAATGTTTTAATTTTTTCTACTTCATGTTCAGCATAATACATAAGATTTTTTCCTTAAAAGTAATAATATATTTCATTTATTGCTACTATTTAGTATATATAATTTGTTAGATTTAAGCAAATATTATTAACACACATAGTTTTAATTATTGAAATATGTTTTTAATTTAAAATTAAATTATGATACAATAATATAGCACAAAGGGAGAGATTATGGATTACGCACAAGAGCAACAACAAGAAAAAAACACTGTTAACAAATTAAAACTTTTGTTTTTGCTAGATAAAATGGAATTACCACTTACCGAAAACAACATTATTGATATTTGCACCAGTCGCAACACTTGGATTAACTATATGGACTGCAAAGAAATATTGTGGCAACTAAAAGAAGTTGGTTTTATTTTTGAAACAGATTATGACGATAAAGAAAAACGTTACGGAATTACAGTTGATGGCCGTAATTGTTTAAGCCACTTTTTTTTGCGTATTCCACAAAGCTTGCGTGAAGAAATTACAACATTTGTTAAAGATAACAAACTAAACGTTAAGCGCAGCCAAGAATATGTTTCAGATTATATTAAAAATCCAGATGGTTCACATACTGTAACATTAAAAATTAAGGAACCACTTTCTCCTACCCCACTACTTGAAATTAAACTAAAAGCACCTACACGCCACGCAGCAATTATTGCATGCAAAAAATGGAAAGAAAGTGCTGCAAATATTTTTGAACACTTGTATGATACTATTATTGACAATTAAGGAGAAAGGTTATGGCTACATATAAAACACAAGGCGTTTGTGCTCGTGAAATTGAATTTGAAGTTAAAGATAACAAAATTACACATGTTAAGTTTGTTGGTGGTTGCATGGGAAACACAACCGGTGTTGCAAAACTTTGCATTGGCAGAGATGTTGATGAGGTTATTAACTTGCTAGAAGGAATTAAATGCAGGCCAACAACTTCTTGCCCAGATCAACTTGCACAAGCCTTAAAACAATGGAAACAAAACAATTAAAAAAGTAACACATTTTGTGTTACTTTTTTTGTTTATTAAGCCAAAATTTCAACAATGCATAGCACCATTATTTTAGTTTTTCAATGGCTTGCATAATATTGTTTTTCATTTCGGTATATTTAATAATTTTTTCTTTTTCGGCATCAATTAATTGTTGAGGAGCTCTGGCAACAAATCCTTGATTATTTAACATACCATTAGCTCTTTTTAATTCAGCCTCTGCCTTAGCTAATTCACCATTTAAGCGAGCAAGTTCTTTTTCTTTATCAACTAAATCACCTGTTGGAACAAAGATTTTTAACATTGTGTTAACGCAAACATTACAATTTTCGGTTTTATCATTTTCACTATTAACAAATTCAATTTCTTTACCAAAAGCAAGTTTTTTAATATCTTCACCAACTTGTTTAAACAAATCAGCGTTAGTAATTGGCATTACTAAAATATTTGTTTTAACATTGTCGGCAACATTAAGTTCTGCTCTAACATTTCTTACCTTTTTAATAACATCCATAAGTTGTAAGCAAGCATCATAACTATTTGCATTTTCCAACTTTTTGTTTGCTTGAGGGAAACTATCAATCATAATGGATTCCCCACAATTTGGTAAGTTTTGATATACTTCTTCGGTTACGAATGGAGCAATTGGATGCAACATTTTTAA
Organism: uncultured Clostridia bacterium; assembly: GCA_937911885.1. Classification (GTDB taxonomy): domain Bacteria; phylum Bacillota; class Clostridia; order Christensenellales; family UBA1242; genus UBA6345. The sequence goes on from CALDPW010000064.1 coordinate 4,164, forward strand.
AATATTATTTAAAACATAAACCAAAATATTTAAGCAATTGTTTTTAATATTTTCATCATCAATATAATAACCTTCACAACCACCAATTGGTTTAATTCCTGCTTCTTTAGCCTTACTAAAGAATGTAGGGAAAGCATGACAGTTCGCATGATCAGTAATTGCTAAAGCTTTATGGCCGTATCTTACAGCTTGATTCACATATTCTTTAATATCTAAGATACTATCAAGTACGCTCATTTTACTATGCGCATGCAACTCAACTCTTTTTTCAAGCGCTCCATCAAATCTTTCACGCGAAGTATCCGGTCCATATATTACCACCGCAATAATATTAACTACAACTGAAGACGGAGATAATGTAGTTGGTTCTGCAAGATCTACAGAAGATGTAAATATATATGAAGTTTTATCAAAACATAGCGAATATTTAACTAAATTTGGTGGACATTCAGGGGCAGCAGGATTATCTTTAGTAAAGAACAATGTAACGGGAGAATCGTCAACAGGGATAACCTCGTTTTCAACCGATTCTTCTT
>CALDPW010000065.1 GCA_937911885.1 uncultured Clostridia bacterium
AATAATCTAGGGGCTATTTCCTGCAAAGAATATCCACAAGTTGTGCAACTATGTTTTGTTGAAAACAAGGTTTCTTCGCCATTATGATCAACAACAACTATTCCTTCGGTTAATTTAATAGCTGATTCCAAACTTTCGGTTAATCGGGTTGACACACCAGGCTTAATAACCAATCTATCAATAATTACCGAAATATTATGCTTAACATTTTTATCAAGGCTAATTTCCTCATCAAGCATATAATCTATTCCATCAACCTTAACACGAGCAAAGCCTTGTTTTAACAAATCGGCAAATTCCTTTGCAAACATACCCTTTTTGCCTTGATAAATTGGAGCTTGAATAATAATTTTTGTGCCTTCACCATACGATAAAACTTGTTCAACAATATTATCAATTGTTTGAGTTGTTATTGGTGTTTTGCAATGTGGACAATATGGTGTTCCAATATGCGCAAACAATAGTCTCATATAATCATAAATTTCAGTTACTGTTGCAACCGTTGATCTTGGATTGTGCGATGTTGTTTTTTGATCAATTGAAATACTAGGACTAAGCCCATCAATCGAATCCACATCAGGTTTTTGCATTTGTCCCAAAAACATACGAGCATAACTAGATAAACTTTCAATATATCTGCGTTGACCTTCGGCAAAAATTGTATCAAAAGCAAGTGTACTTTTACCACTACCAGAAACACCAGTAAAAACAACCAATTTACCACGTGGAATTGTTAAATCAATGTTTTTTAAGTTGTTTTCTCTAGCCCCTTTTATTACAATATCTCTTAACATATTTAATCCTTTTTATTTATTTGCTTTTTAAGCTCTAAAATTTGATTTCGCAACACAATTGCTTGTTCAAAATCCAAGCTATCAGATGCTAATTTCATTAAACTTTGCAATTTTTCAATTTCGGCTGGAATATCTGCTTTTTTAATATTTGTTTGATTTTTTGATTTTTTAGTAATTTCTAATGTATTTTTAACAGGCTTTATTATTGTTTTTGGAATAATATTGTTTGCCTTATTATATTCATCCTGAATTTTGCGACGACGCTCTGTTTCCGATAAAGCAATTTTCATACTATCAGTTATAACATCTGCATACATAATAACTTTTGCTTCGGCATTACGTGCTGCTCTGCCCACTGTTTGAATAAGTGCCCAGCTGCTACGCAAAAATCCCTCCTTATCTGCATCCAAAATGGCAACCAGTTTAACTTCGGGAATATCTAATCCTTCACGCAACAAGTTAATACCAACCAAAACATCAAATTCCTTTAATCTAAGCGAGTTAATTATTTCAACCCTATCCAAAGTATCAATATCACTATGCAAATAACGAACCTTAATTTTTCGTTCGCTTAAATAGCTTGTTAAATCCTCAGCCATCTTTTTTGTTAAAGTTGTAACAAGAACTCTACCATCATTATCAATTGTGTTAAAAATTTCAGTTACCAAATCATCAATTTGATTTTTAATTGGTCTAACAAAAATTTCGGGATCAAGAAGTCCAGTTGGTCTAATAATTTGTTCAACAACTTGATCCGACATTTTTAATTCGTATGGACCAGGAGTTGCCGAAACAAACACAACCTGATTAAGCTTTGTTTCAAATTCGGCAAAATTTAATGGTCTGTTATCATAAGCTGCTGGTAATCTAAACCCATATTCAACTAAATTGGTTTTTCTGGATAAATCACCTGCAAACATTCCTCTAATTTGAGGAACAGTCATGTGACTTTCATCAATAAAAACAACAAAATTTTGTTTAAAGTAATCAATTAAAGTATATGGTGGTTCACCAGGTTTTCTACCATCAAAATATCTTGAATAGTTTTCAATACCCGAACAATATCCCACCTCTTTCATCATTTCAAGATCATAAAAAACACGTTCTTTAATGCGTTGAGCTTCAATTAACTTACCTTTTTCTTCAAATTCGGCAACACGTTGCAAACAATCAGCTTTTATTTGCTCAAAAACTTTTTGTAATTTTTCACTATTAACGGCATAGTGACTAGCAGGCAAAATAAAGGCATGATTAAGTGTGCTTAATCGTTTTCCTGTAATAACATCAATTTCGGATATATTATCAATTTCGTCACCAAAAAACTCAAATCTAATGGCAATATTACTACTCGATGCAGGAATAACATCCAAAACATCGCCTTTGCTTCTAAATGTTCCACGCTTAAAGTCTATTTCGTTGCGTTGATATTGCATGGTTAATAGTTTTTTTATTACTTCGTTTCTGTCGGCAATATCGCCAGGTCGCAAACTTAAACACATGCTAGAATAATTTTCTGGCTCACCCAAGCCATAAATGCAACTAACCGATGCAACAACAATAACATCCTCCCTTTCAAACAACGAACAAGTTGCCGAGTGTCGCAACTTATCAATTTCGTCATTAATACTCATATCCTTTTCAATATAAGTATCGGAACTAACAATGTATGCCTCAGGTTGATAATAATCGTAATAACTAACAAAGTATTCCACTTTGTTTGCAGGAAAAAACTCCCTAAACTCGTTGCATAATTGAGCTGCTAGGGTTTTGTTGTGTGCAATAACAAGAGTTGGACGATTAATATTGTTTATTATGTTTGCCATAGTAAACGTTTTTCCACTGCCCGTAACACCCAACAATGTTTGATATTTTAAGCCATCGTTAATACCTTCAACTATTTTATTAATAGCTTGAGGTTGATCGCCCATTGGTTTATATGAACTAACTAATTCAAATTTATCCATAGTTTATTATTTCCAAAAATTTTAAACAAATAATTATAAAAAATGGTCGATTAAAACATTTGTTCGACCAATTTTATCACATTATTATTATATTGTTAATATATTTATATTAAAATTTAAAAATTGCCTTTAATATTAATGTTACAGTAAATGAAATACAAGCCAAAATAACAGTCCTAAACAAAACGGTATAAATTTGTTTTTTTCTATTTTCTTTTTCTCGCATGTAACCTTCGCCTTTGGTTTTTAGCGAAATACAATAAATTAAATTACCATTTTTATCGGAATTAACAACATCAATATATTCTTCAATCATTAAATTATTTACAAATTGATCAACTTCAACATCGGTTAAATCATATTTTGGTTTTACAGCATTTTGAATATCGGAAGGCGCAATTAACGAACTTTGTTTATCAACACATTCGTTATAAATATAATCCATAACTCTTTTTTCTTTGTTAGATAACATAACTCACCTACTTAAACAAAATAACAGCTAAAAAAGCACCAATAAAAGCCATTATTCCACTAAACAACATGGTTGCAAAAAGCATTAAATTTGTGGTTTTTTGACTCTTTAAAAACATGCTTTTTTCTTCAATAATCATTCTACCTTTTGGCAACACTGATAAACAATAAGTATTGTTTTCGGCATACTTTATATCAATATATTGGCAAACTTTTAGATTATCTAAAATTTGATCAATAACCATTTTTGAACTGTTTTTTTCGATTGATAATTTTTGTATTAAGTTTTCGTATTCAATAACCTTATAAGTTCCATCCTCACAAATAGATGATAAAACCTTTAAAACTTTTAATGATTTTTTATTTAACATATAATACCTTTCCACTTAAATTTTATCAAATTTTATTAGGTTTAGCAATTATATATAAAATATAAATTATAGCTTGTTTTAAACAAAAAAAAGGAATCTTACGATCCCTTTTTTATTTATTATCTTCTAGATTTTCTAGAACCTTTTTGGTTAGCTTTTTTACGTCCTGAAATAATGAAGTAAGCAACAACACCAACTAGGATTAATGAAGAAATAACAATTAAAATTGTTCCAACAACAGGAGAAACTTTTGAAGTGTTAGCTTCTTCGCTAGCAACAACAATGTTGTAGCTCTTTGTTGTTTTGTTTCCTGCTTTATCAGTAACAACAATTCTTAATTCGTATGTTCCACTTTCTTCAAATTTCCAACGATATGTGTTATCGTTACGATCTTTGTATTCGTTTGCAACAACTGAACTTGCTGAATTGTATAGGTTAACTGTTACAGTGTAATCACCTTTTGTTTCGTTCGCAGGAATTTCAATAGCAGATGATCCTTTAACTCCATCAATAGTAATCATATCTAGGTTAAAGTCGTATGTGCTATTTAATTTTGCTGTGCTAATTAAATCATCATCAGAATTTACCCAAGCAACATCAGGATTTTCACAGTCACCAACTTTAACTTGTTTTGTTAAGTCGTATGTGTTACCTGTTGCATCAGTTGCTGTATAGGTAATTGTGTATACGCCTTGTTTGTTAGCTGTAAATTTGTAACGAGTTGTTGTTTCGCTTGAACCTGTATATTTTGGTAGGCTAACAGCTTCGTTAGCAATTGTTTTACCATCAACATCAG
>CALDPW010000066.1 GCA_937911885.1 uncultured Clostridia bacterium
AGGAACAACAGATATAGAATATTTATTCCCATTTGGATGGGGAGAACTTTGGGGAATTGCAGATAGAACTGATTATGATTTAAGTGTACATATGGAACATTCAAAACAAGATTTAAGATATTTAGATCCTGAAACAAACGAAAAATATGTACCATATGTTGTAGAATATTCAATTGGTGCAGACAGATTAATGCTTGCAGTTTTATGTGAAGCATACGAAGAAGAACAACTTGAAAACGACACACGTGTTGTTATGCACTTCCACCCAAGCATTGCTGCTTACAAAGTTGCAGTTTTACCACTTCAAAAGAATTTGAGCGAAAAAGCTGACGAAGTTTATGCTGAACTATCTAAACACTTTATGTGCACTTACGACGAAGCTGGATCAATTGGTAAAAGATATCGTCGTCAAGATGAAATTGGAACACCTTATTGTGTAACAATTGACTTTGATACATTAGAAGATGGAACAGTTACAATTCGTGACCGTGACACAATGGAACAAAAACGCTTAACTGTTAGCGAAATTGTTGAATTTGTTAAAGAAAAAATTAATTTTTAGGAAGTAATAAAATGTCAAAATGTCCTATTTGTGGTGGCGAATGCGTTACCCCAAAGCAAGAAGACCTAGATTATTTAACCAACCTATTAAAATCAAACGACGAATTTGTTTTGATGGCTGCATATGATCACTTTTATTCATACTGCCCTAGCTGCTATATCCCTTACGAAAAAGATTATACAGCTGGTCAACTTGAAGCTTTAAAACAAAAACAAAACGAACTAAAATCAATTTTTGAAGATAATTCGTTTGTTGAATTTGATAAAAACAAATATGCATTAATTTGCGAAATGGCTGGTTATGGATATGAAATTGCTGGATTGCACGATTTTGCAGCTTTGGCATATAGCGCATCATCCAACATTTTAAATGGTTGCTTGGTTAAATATATGATTGATAACAAAAGCACATTAAAATCCAATTTTGAACCTGAATTAAACACAACTATTTTTAGTGATTTTTCAGCATACGAAAATGCTGTTAAACGCATTGATTTTCTAAAACGTCTTGCATTTGGGCACCTAACAAAAACCCAAGCAAAAAGCATTGTGTTTACATTTATTTGCATTTCACTGCTAATTGATTTAAACGATGCCGAAGGAGCAAGCCAAGCATTAGACAAATTAGAAGAACGCTATAATCAATCCGAAAAAAATGAATGGATTGATACCGTTATTGCAATGCTTAGAAAAAAAGTTGCCGATTTAATTGAAGCAACAACAATTACTATTGATTTAGATAAACAATAAAAAAGAACTCTGCTGAGTTCTTTTTTATTTTTCTTCATTTTGTTTTGTTTCAATTTTTGCTTGGCAATTCGGGCAGTTAACATCATCTGCCTTTAATCTGCAACCACAAAATTCACAAGTTTTGGTGCGTTTTTTATCATTAAAAGTTTCAGATTTTGGTTGAACCTTACTATAATATTCCAACACTTTTTCGGTGTGTTCAATTTTTAAATTACGACGGCTAACAATTGATCCAAGCAACACACAACTCAATCCCGAAATTGATTCGCCCAAACCAAACAGCAACACGCCAATGCGAGTAGCTTCGTTTGTATAAAAAGCAATAATTTGCGAAACACCAAAAGCAACCAAAGTTAAGCCACCAATAAACAACAATAATCCTACTGTTAAGTTAATACCTTTTGCAACAGCAAAACGTGTTGAATGTGCTTTAATAGCATAAAGCAAAACAATTGCAAGTGTTAACATGGTTAACAACATAACACCTGAAAAAACAATTTCCACAACTTTTTCTGCTGGGTTAATTGTAGGAATCCAAACAGCTAAAAACCAAACAGATCCTGCCAAAATAATTAAGGTTAAAATTGCACAAAACGCATAATATCTTTTTCTGTTTTCCATGTTAATCTCTCCTTATTTTAGTAGCCCCACAATTAGGACACTTGTGTTCGTTATTTTTTAAGGAAGTTAAACAATATTCGCAAACATTGTTTAGTTCTTCTTGTTTTTTTGTTTTTTCTAATGTTTCTTTAACTAAATCGTAATAAACTTCTTCGGCAGATTGAACCGTGTTGGTTCCAACTTTTTTAATTATTACAGTTAGCGCAATTATAAACAAAAACAAAAGCGACAAACCCAAAGCAAAAAGCGCAGTAAACATTCCCACCAACTCTTTAAATGGTTCTATATTGGCATTTAGTTTAATAACCAAAGCAAATCCCAATGCGGCAACAGCTAACACTAAAAAAGTTGTTGCAATTATAATTAACACTGCTCGCTGCTTTTTGTTTTGCATATAACCCCCAACAATAGTAGTATTTTACACTTTTATAATATCAAATAATAAAAAAAATTTAAAGTTTATTATTGCAAAAATTAATATATTTTACTATACTATTAACGCAAAATAAATATGGCCCTATGGTCAAGAGGTTAAGACGCCACCCTCTCACGGTGGAATCTGGGGTTCGATTCCCCATAGGGCTACCAATAAAAAAAGTTGAATTTTCATAATTCAACTTTTTCTTTTTATAGTTTTTTTAATTCTGTTATTCGGTTTTTATTTTGCTTGCATACACCGACCAGCCTTCGGCTTGTTTATATTGTTCAGCCAAATCAGCATTATCAACAATAATACTTTCTAGATTTGAACAACCAAAAAACAAATCAAATACAGGTTGTTCGCCTTCTTCATAATCTATAACACGGCTATCGTGTTCAATAATTATTGTTGTTAAATTTTCGGAAGTATCAAATGCTCCACTATAAATTGTTTTAACCCAACGTGGAATTGTTATTTCATCATCATAGTTATTTGCAAAAGCCCCTTGTCCAATTATTTCAACCCTAGAACCAATAAGAACTTGTGTTGCACGGCAAGAAGCAAATGCATAATCACCAATTTCGGTAACAAATGTAGAAATTCTAATTGAATCAAGTTTGCAAGAAGTAAATGCATAGTCGCCAATTTTTCCAACAACTTTATCCATATTGCCAATTTTGGATAATTCATAACAACTGCTAAACGCACTACTACCAATTGTTGCAACATTATTTAAATTAATTTCGGTTAACTGTGTGCAATTGTTAAACGCTGCTTCGCCAATTGTTACAACATCTTGCGCTAGTGTAACTTTTGTAATGTTTGTGTGAGCAAAAGCTGCTGGTGCAACTGCTCTAACTCCCGAAATAGTAATTTCGCCAGTTAGTTTTGATCCATTAATATAAACATTGGTTGCAAAAAAGTTTGGATTTGAATGAGAATTAACAAAGTTAACTTTTAACCAATCTTGCAATGTTCCTTCGTAGTAAACGTTATATATGTTATACATTCCAGCAAACACGCCAGAGTTAAACGATGTCATATCTAGTGTTAAGTTTATTGTTGAACCTAGTTTTTGATTATTTAACCAAAGTTCATCAGCATAAACCATTGGGTTTGAATATAGGTGTTTGATAGTTTTGCTTTCATCAAAACAAATTTTAATCCAATCAGCCAATTCTCCATTGTATTTAACAACATCTAAATTTGAACAATCTAAAAAAGCATCAGCCTCAACTTTAACAATATTTTTGGTAAATACCAATGTTTCCATTAAGCTGTTGGCAAAACAATCTTTACCAATAACTTCAATTTTTGTTCCGTTAACAGTTTCGGGAATAGTTACAACCGATAGTTGCTTAACATTATCAACAACCGATACAAGTTTGTTACCTTCAACATTAAACCAGTTTTCCCATTTAGCATAAACATTAATAACACCAACTGTTCCTGCATCAATTCCAGCAATTGGTGTGGTTAACTCGCTATTAGAATACCAACCAACAAAGTTATGGTTTGGTTTTGATGGACTTGCAAAAGTGTAGTTTGTTTCAATATTAAAACTTGAAGGGTTAGGATTTGTTGCTCCATCAACATTATGATAGTTAATAGCATAACCAATTGGTGTTATAATTGCATTAATCTCAACATTTTTGCTTGGCATAACAAAACTATTTTGTTCCACTTTGGATCCATTTACTAAATAGTAATTAAGTTTGTAGCCAGTTTGTGGTTGACACTCAATATTAATTGTTTCGCCCTTTTTAGCTTCCGTTTTATCACAAGTAATAATTGCCGAGTTTTCGGGACGAATTGTTATTGAATATGTTTGATTACTGTTTGTGCAAGCAACCAGCATAATAGCCGAGCAAAGCAAAACAACAGGCATAATTAAAAGTTTGATTAATTTTTTCATATAAACATCTCCATTTTTATTTTAACTTATAGTTGCTATTTAATCAATAATTTGCATAATTGTTTTTTATTGAATGTTTACTATGATATAATAACACAAAATAAATTATTAAAGGATTATGTAATGTATAAAGTTGTATTTTGCGATATTGATGGAACAATAAAACCTCGACACAAAAAAATTTCGAGCCGAACAGAACAAGCTGTTAAAAAACTTATTAATATTAATGTTGGTTTTGTTTTGTGCACTGGTCGCAGCAGACCAATGGCTATGGAACTAGCTAAACAAGTTGATAACTTTGGTTATATTATTTGTTCAAATGGTGCCGATGTTTATAACTATAAAACCGATATTCAAATTTTTAAGGATACCCTAAACTTAAAAGCTATTAAACGTTTGTTAAAGATATCTCAAAAAACCGATAGCGATGTTTTGATTAAATGTGGTAAAAACAACTATAAAAATCGTGATTTCGTTAGCGAATCCCCAGCCGAAATTGTAACAATAAAACAAGCTAAAAAGTTGTTTTTAGAAGGTGTTGTTCAAATTAACATTATGAACTGGAACAAACAACAAATGCTTAACATAATTAGCAAAGTTGAAAAAATGAAAGATGTTGTTATTAGCAACCGAACAAAAAGTTTTATTGATAAAAATTTTGCTGATCCTACCGACGAGCCTTTTTATATTGACGTTAACAATGTTGGATGCTCAAAAGGTTTGGGTATTTCAAAACTTACTCAATTTTTGCAAATGAGTGCCATTGACACAATTTCAATTGGCGATAGCACAAACGACCTTAGCATGTTTGAACAAAGTGGAACTGATGTTGCTGTTGAAAACTCTATTACAGAACTAAAAAACAAAGCCGACCACATAACAAAATCTAACGAAGAACATGGCGTAGCAGTGTTTTTGGAAGAATACTTTAACTTATAACAAAAAAAGATAACCGTTTTGGTTATCTTTTTTTACATTAATGGAGCAAAAAATTTAAGAATTTGCGCACTAAACTTTTCATACCACTTACGTTGTTTAACATCTCGCAATGTCATTTGATGGCTTGTGCCAATAATGTTATCAAAATCTTGCTTAATAGATGCAACTGTTTTTGAATTGTGAATAATTGCACCACATTCAAAGTGTAAATACAAACTTCTAAAATCGAAATTTGTTGTTCCCACAATTGCTGTGTTATCATCGGTTACAACCATTTTTGCATGCATAAAGCCTGGTGAATATTCATAAATTTTTACACCAACCTTAATAAGTGGTTCGTAATAAGATCTTGTTAAGTAGAACATCCATTTTTTATCTGGAATACCAGGAGTTATAATGCGAACATCAACACCACTTAATGCTGCTAGTTTAATGCATTCCATCAACTCTTGATCAATTACAAAATATGGAGTTGTTATGTAAATATATTTTGTTGCACTGTTAATTGCCTTCATATAAATATTTCTAGCAATTGCAGTATTGTTAATTGGGCCTGTTCCATAAGGTTGAACATACTCTTTTAATTTTGGCTGTTTATCAAATTCAACTTTATAATTTAAAATATCAACAGGTTTTTTTGTTGTAACTTGCCAACTATTTAAAAACATTGTTGTAAAGTTCCAAACAGCATCGCCAGTAACTTTGATTGCAGTATCTTTCCAAACACCAAATGGTTGTTCAATATTAGCGTATTCATCGCCAATGTTAATTCCACCAGTGTAAGCAATTTTGCCATCAATAACAACTATTTTTCTGTGGTCACGATATTGTGAAAAGCTGTTAACAGTTGGAATAATTTTGTTAAATGACACAGCATCAATTCCGTGGTTGATTAATTTTTTGAATAATTTTTTATCGTTAAATCTATCAGCACATCCAAAGTCGTCGTAAATTAATTTAATTTCAACTCCTTCTCTGGCTTTTAATCTTAATATTTCAAAAAGCTTATTCCAAACTTTGCCAGGTTTTATAATAAAAAACTCTAACAAAATAAACTTTTTAGCAGCCTTAATGTCTTCAAAAAGCGAATCAAAAAATTCTTGACCATCTTTTAAGTATGATGTAGTTGTGTTATCATAAACTGGCCACTTTTCGGTTGCCATAACATATTTGCTAATGTTGTGTGATTTTTGATCAAACTTATTTAAGTTTGCAAACACATTGTTATCTTGTTCAATAAATTTTGAACTAGAATAAGTTATGTTTTGCCAAGTTCTGCGTTGGCGTTTTGTGCCACGGCTGTGTTTTAACTGAATATATAAAGCAGTTCCAAACAAAGGCATAACCAAAATAACAACAATCCACATTATTTTGTAGGATGGGCTTTCGTTATTGTTATTAATAAAACCAAATAGCAAAATTAATGTTAGCGCAGAAAAAATAATATAAATATAATATCCAACAAAAACTGTTACACACGCAAAAATAGCCACATTAATCAAAAATGTTAATGCTAGCAAAAATCTGTATGAAGCTATAAAGTTTAAAAACTTCTTCATGTTAACCCTTGTTTTTTAATAATAGTATACTCTTTTTTTAAGCAGATTATTAATTATATATACTCTACTTTATATATTAACATAAGTATATAAATATTTCAATTAAATTATAAAATTACAACAAATTAAACAGTTTTTTATAATTGACTTTTTAAACCAAATTGCAAAAAAATGGTGTGTAAACTTGTTTTTTACACACAACATTAGTTTGCTTATTTTTTTATACTATTCGCTAATAGAATTATCGTGTTTGTTAGCATTAAATCCGTGCTTAATATCACATCGTTTTACAACCAATCTGGCCATTTGACTAAAATTAGCAAGCACAAACACTTCAATCGAAATCAAAATATAACCCAAACATATTTTAGCATTAAAAATAGCCGCAAAAATAATAAGGTTGCTAACCACCATAACAATTGAAATTAATGCCATAACTTCCATAATTAACACAAGCGAATAATTATCTTTAAACAAATTGATTATTGCAAAAACAATAATGGCAACTAGGGCACAAATCAAAATTATGCTAGTAGCATAAAATATTACATTAACCCACGCCTCGGTTTGCAAATTAAAATCAATTTTTTTAATAGGCAAAATAAATGTTATTAACGCTACTAATGCCAACGTTAACAAACATATGTTTAAAATTTTTTTATCTTTCATAATACCCCCAACACTTTTATTAAACCAATTTTAAAAGAGTTTTAACAAAACATAAAACTATTAGTATTGTTTAGGGCAAACTAACAAAAATAAACAACAATATTTTTTAAATTACGACACACACAAACAAAAAGAAGCATAAAACTATGCTTCTAAAATTTCGGTATTATAAAGTTTCATACATTCTTCAATAACTTTTAATGCAACTTTTTTATTACCTAGCTCTTGAACATCTACTTGCTTGTTTTCAAGTTGCTTATAAACTGTTAAAAAGTGTTTTAGCTCATCAAATATATGTTTTGGCAATTCGCTAATATCTTTGTATCCATGATATTGTGGATCACCATAAGGAATTGCAATAATCTTTTCGTCACGTTCATCTCTGTCGGTCATGGTAATAACACCAATTGGATAACATCTAACCAAACACATTCTTTCTAGTGGTTGGCTGCAAAGAACAAACACATCTAATGGATCGTGATCGCCACAATATGTTAGCGGAATAAAACCATAGTTCATTGGATAGTGAGTGCTTGTATATAAAACTCTATCCATTCTAAGCAAACCAGTTTCTTTATCTAATTCATACTTTGTTTTATCGCCTTGTTGAATTTCAATACAAGCAATAAAATCGTTTGGTGTAATTCTTTCTTTTTTTATATCTTTCCAAATATTCATAACTTTTCTCCTAATTTTTTGCCTAACCATTTTAGCACAACCAGTTTTTAATTACAACATAAATTTTGCTTTATTATCCACTCAAAATTAAAACCAAAAACACTACACAGCAACACATCAAATTGTTGCCAATGTTAACTTTTTGACAATAACCTATACCTTATTGTATTTAAAGTAAATTACTAATGGTTTTTAATAACAAACAAAAAAAATAAAACACCGGTGGGTGTTTTACTTTTTTAAACTGTTAATATAGTTGTTAACCTCGTTAACAAATGGTTCAATTTCACCATTGTTACAAATGTAACAATCGGCAATAGCAATTGGGCCACCCTTTTCAATATTTTCAATTTCGCTATAATCACGCATAATACTTTCTTCTAGAGTATGTGGTCTAATTGGTCTATTTTTTAATCGTTCATAACGCAAACCTGCATTAGTTGCAATACACAAAACTTTAAACGCATCACCAAACTCTTGTTTTATATATTTATATTCGCTCCAACTATAAAGGCTTTCAATAACAACATTACCCTTTTTAATTAGTTCCCTTATTTTAGGCAAATACATTTTTGCATAAATCCCCTTATCGCCACTGGCTCTAAGTTCTTCCCTAACAGCTCGTTCGGTTTCGGGAGTTCTTTCAATTTTGCGCTCAGCCAAAATATCCATTGTTAGCTGACCAAAATACACCTTTTGCCCTCTTTTGCAGAGGAAATAAGCAGTTTTTCAA
>CALDPW010000067.1 GCA_937911885.1 uncultured Clostridia bacterium
AAACGATGAATGTTTTTGGCAAAACATGACAATCTGCGACCATGTTGAATATTATATAAACATGGGAATCGACAGAATGGACGCCATAAAAAAGGCCGCAAAGGACCGCGGAATCGGAAAAAACGCGGTATATAAGGAATATGTAACAAAAGAAGAAGTTGTTGGTTGGAAGTTTGATGTTGTTTGGTTTATGAAAGAAAACATTCACAACGGATATCCATACCTTAATTTTGCAAACATTGAAGTTGAAGATGATTTAATTGATTTATCTGATGGTAGAACAATTAAAACATACGAAGACCTAACAAAAATGAAACTTGATGGAAACTATGTTATTGCTGCAAATATTGATGCTGGTAATAATATTTGGATTCCAATTGGTAATGATAAAAATCCATTTGTTGGTTCGCTAAAAGCTGGTAAATACACCAAAAATGGCGAAGAGAAATATTATACAATTTCTAACTTAAAAACAACAGCTGCAACAATGGATGAAGCTGTGTTAGCTGAAATTCCTTATGCTGGATTATTTGGTGTTACAAGTGGTGCAAAATCTGGAAAAATTGAAGATATTACTCTTGTTAATCCATACTTTGTAAATGGTGCAATCACTGGTGGTATTGTTGCTTCAAACGGAACAGAACATTATACTGGCTCAACAATTTCAAACTGCAAAGTTTTAGGTGGTGAACTTAGAGGAACAGTTGGTGTTGGTGGTATTGCTGGATATAACTATGGCACAATTTCTGGTGGATTAGTATCTGATAGCACAGATGAATACGAAAATGTAACAAAACTAAACATAACACTTTATAGCACTGCTATTGGTGATTGTGGTGGTATTGTTGGTTGGAACCACGAAAATGCTACTGTTGCAGGATCTAGAGTTCAAGGTTCTGTTAACATTGTTGCAAAAAGTGGACAAGGCAAATCTGCTACTGTAAACGTTGGTGGAATTGCTGGAAACAATGGTGGTTCTCTTGATAGTGTTGTTGTTAATGAAATTAAAGGTATTGCAATTAATTCCCTAAAAGGAAATATTGGTGGAATTGCTGGTAATAACACAAAAACAATTAACAAAGCATTAGTTAACAAAACTGAAATTTATGCTCCTACCGATAACGACCAAGTTTATGCTGGTGGTATTGTTGGTAAAGCTATTGGTGAAACCAAAATTGAAACAGTAATGGTAAAAAATGGTTCTGTTACTGGTTATCATGCAGGTGGTTTTGCTGGAATAATTAACTATTCAAAACCAAATTATAACTATACATTCTCTGCATCAAATTCAAGAAGTTATTCAATTGGAGCAAATGATCCTAACACTATTTATAACTGTGGTGTTGTTGAATTTACTGTTAAAGGTAAATTAAGTGGTGGTTTTGCAGCTATTATTGATAATGGTATTGTTAGAGATTGCTACACACAAGCAAAATTAAGTGGTGTTGATTCTGGTAGCACAAAAGCTGGATTTGCTGTTGATATTAACTTAAATGGTAAACATGTAGGTATTGTTGTTCGTAGTTATGCATCGGTAACTTTTGCTGATGGAAACGGATCCAACTATGCTGTTACTACAAAAGAGATTTATAAAGATCCTATTTTTGATATCAATGTTGAATCACTAAAACGCAATGCTGGTTACTGCTTAGACTTTGTTTATAATAAAGATTCTGGTGGAACAGAACCAGATACCGGAAACGTTATTAAAGATTTGTGGAATAATTGGTTTGACGCTGGCAAGCTTGATAGTGCTAGTGCTGGCGAAATGCAAGGAACAAGTCCTAAAAAATTTACAGATCGTAATTTCTCAACAAGTGTTTGGCTATTTAAAGATGGTGGTTACCCAGAATTGATTAGTTTAAATGCTTTTGTAGCATCATGCTAAAAATTAAAAGATTGTGCTAATTTAAAGCACAATCTTTTTTTGATTAAACAAAAAAACAAGGGATGTTGTCCCTTGTTTTTTATTTTTCCCTTTTTTAATTATTCTTGTGGAGCGTTTTTAGCTTTTTCAAATTCAGCTAAAACAGCCTTGTTTAGTTCTTCTCTAGTTGGTGTGTTTAGAGGATGTGCAACATCTTTGTATTCACCATCTGGAGTTTTTCTTGATGGCATTGCAACAAAATAACCTTGGTTGCCTTCAAGAACTTTAATATCGTGGATTACAAAGCAATCATCAATTACGATAGATGCTACTGCTTTTAGTTTGCTATCTTCTTTTTGAATTAAGCGAATACGAATGTCATCAATTTTCAATTTAGTTTACCTTCCTTAAAAGTATTTGTTACTAACATTTTAGCATAAACAATTTACTATTTACAACAAATTTAATAATAAAATCATATATATTTTTATGAAAAATAGTATATTTAGCGAATTTAATAGGATTTTCTTTGTTGGAATTGGTGGGGTTAGCATGAGTGCCCTATGTGAGCTTTCGGGGCAATTTGGGGCAATTTTGGGCGGATCTGACATGGTTGAATCTGATGTTACAACAAGGCTTAAAAATAAGGGTGTTAAAATTTTTGTTGGTCATGATGTGGGTAACATAAACAAATTTAAACCAAATCTTGTTGTTTATACTGGCGCTGTAAACCAATCAAATCCCGAAATTGTGCAAGCAGTAAAATTGGGTATAAAAACCATGGAACGATCGGAATTTTTAGGTGAGGTTTGCAAACTATATCAAAATGTTATTGCTGTTTCGGGCACCCATGGAAAAACAACAACATCAGCTATGATTAGCAATATTTTTGTTTGTGCTGGATTAAATCCAACATGCCATATTGGTGGTTTTGTTAAAAACTTTAATAGCAACTTAAAAATTGGGGATACAAAATATTTTATTACTGAGGCTTGTGAATATAAAAGAAGTTTTGAAAAAATTTTTAGCACGTGCGCAGTGGTAACTAACATTGAATGTGACCACATGGATTGTTATGCAGATATTAACGATTTAAGAAACTCATTTTTAACATTTTGCAATAATGCAAGCACGCATTTAATAACCAGTGATTATGATTTGATTAATAGTATTAACAAAAAGTTGAATGTAAGTTTGATTGGTAAATGTTGTGGATTTAACTATTGTGCTAAAAATTTGAAATCAACAAAAGGTAATTACGAGTTTGATTGTTATAAAAATAATAAATTTTTATTACACATTAAGCTTAATATAATGGGCAAATATAATGTGCAAAATGCATTATTTGCAATTGCTGTGGCACAAAAATTTGATATTCCGTTAATTGACATTTATAATGGTTTAAATAGTTTTTGTGGAGTAATGCGCCGAAACGAAAAAATGGGGCAATATTTGGGTGTTGATGTGTTTGCAGATTATTGTCATCATCCCACCGAAATTTTGAGTTCAATAAAGGCTTTTAAAGAGGTTTATACCAATGTTTTATGTGTGTTTCAGCCACATACATATTCTAGAACAAAATTGCTGATTAATTCCTTTAAAACGTGTTTTTTAGGGGTTAAACATTTAGTAATATTTAAGACTTATGCCGCGAGAGAGAACTATGACAAACTTGGTAGCGAAACGCAGTTGTTTTTTAAAGTTAAAAACAAAAATAAAACACTTGCTTTATCGGCTAATGAGTTAGTTGATCAAATTAATAAACATTTAAAAAATATTGATGTTATTATTGTTTTGGGTGCTGGTGATTTATATAATAAATTTGTGGATATTTTGGCTTTAAATAAAAATAAATAGTAAATATTAAAAAATTTGTGTTGACTAACGGGCTTATTATATATATAATATTAGAGCAATTATATGTAATTATTAGTTAGAGGTGAAACGCAATGAAACAAAATTTACATCCTGATTACCATGAAGTAGAAGTAATTTGCGCTTGCGGCGAAAAATTTAAAACAAAATCGACAGTTAGTGGCGATGTTATAAAAGTTGATATTTGCAGCAAATGTCATCCATTTTATAGTGGAAAGCAAAAAGTTGTTGATACTGCTGGACGCGTTGAAAAATTCAAAAAGCGTTATAATTTAGATTAGTTTAAAGCGCGAAATTATAGGCCTCGAAAGTAGCCTATAATTTTTTTTAATGTTATGGATTTTATAAAAACAAAACTACAATGTAATAAAATATTAAGCAATGCAAAGGTGTTAGATTACAAAAATAACACCAATATTTTGTGTTGTTTTGTTTTAAACAAAACTATTAATGAATTGTTGATGGTTGATAAGATAACCGATGAGCAACACAACAAAATAATTTCACTTGCAAAAAAACGAGCTAAGGGCGTTCCGTTGCAATATTTAGTTAAGTATGTAGATTTTTATTATAACAAAATTTATGTTAATAAAAATGTGTTAATTCCACGTAATGCACCAGAACATTTATGTGACATTGTTTGCAACGAAATTACTGATGGTTGTTCGGTGTTGGATTTGTGTTCGGGTAGTGGATGCATTGGGCTTGCCATTAAACGAGGCAAACCAAATTGTTCTGTTACTCTTAGTGATATATCAAAAAAAGCTATTTATGTTGCTAAGAAAAATGCAAAATTAAATAATTTAAATGTTAAATTTATTAATAGCAACTTGTTTGAAAACATAAACAAAAAATTTGATGTTATTGTTTCAAATCCACCATATATTAAAACTGAAGATATTAAAAATTTATCCATTGAGGTTAAGCACGAGCCCGTGCTTGCACTAGATGGAGATAAAAACGGATTAAAGTTTTATAAAGAAATTGCTACCATTGCTCCAAAATATTTAAATAAAAATGGGGTAATATATTTTGAATGTGGGGCAAAGCAACCACAAGTAGTAGCAAAGTATTTGAAAAAAAACTTTGATTGTATTAGAATAATTAGTGATTATTATGGAAAACAAAGATTTGTTGTAGGAGTATTAAAGGATTAATCATGTTAGACAAATTAAAAACCTATAAAGATAAATACGAACAAATTGGTGCCGAACTTGTTAAACCAGAAGTTATTTCGGATAACAAACGCTATAAACAACTTAGTCAAGAGTATAGCCAAATAATGCCAATTGCTGAATGTTATGATAAATATTATAAATTAGTTAATGATATTGAACTTGCCGAAGATTTAATTAAAACCGAAAAAGATAGCGAAATGGTTGAAATGCTTTATGCTGAAGTTAAAGAAAACAAAGCTAAGCTAGAAGCATTAACAGATGAAGCTAAGGTTTTATTGTTACCACCAGATGTTAACGACGAAAAGAACGTTATTATTGAAATTAGAGGTGGCGCAGGTGGTGAGGAAGCAAGCTTGTTTGGTCAAGTGTTGTTTAGAATGTATACTCGCTATGCTGAACGTAACAGATGGAAGGTTGAAATTATTGATTTAAATGAAACCGAACTTGGTGGTATTAAGGAAGCAAGCTTTTTAATTAAAGGAAATGGTGCATATCGTCGTTTAAAATATGAAAGCGGCGTGCATCGTGTTCAACGTGTGCCAGAAACTGAAAGTCAAGGCCGTATTCACACATCAACAACAACTGTTGCAGTATTGCCAGAACAAGAAGATATTGATATTGAAATTAATGAAAAAGATTTAAAAATTGATACATATCGTAGTTCGGGTGCTGGTGGACAACACGTTAACAAAACCGATAGTGCAATAAGAATTACTCACTTGCCAACAGGAATGGTTGTTAGTTGTCAAGACGAACGTAGCCAAATAAAAAACCGTGAAAGAGCAATGAGTATTTTAAAAAGCAAGTTATATGATTTTTATCAAACACAAGCAGATGAAGAATATGCTCAAAACCGTAAAACTCAAGTAGGAACTGGTGATAGAAGCGAGCGTATTAGAACATATAACTATCCACAAAGCAGATTAACCGATCATAGGATTAATTATACAATTTATAATTTAGAAGCTTTTTTAGATGGTGATTTAGACGATTTGATTGATAGTTTATCAATGGCTGATCAAAAAGCAAAACTTGAAGCTCAAAATATTTAATTTAGTTTATTATGGATATTAAAGAACAATTAGATAATTTAATAGAAAAAAATAAAAATTGTTTTACATTTGCAAATTTAACCAACGAAACAATAAAACTTGCAAATGACCTTTTGCATGACCAAGTTAAAACTGAAACAATGTTTATTACTGAGGGGATGTGGTCGTATCCATATATAAAACAAAACAATATACCTATTAATGCAATAATAATTAATCCTGAAAGCATAAAATCGCAAATGGGATTAGATTTAATTAAAGAAAACTTAAATAAAACACCAATATTTGTTATTAGTCAAAAAGTTTTAACAAAATTATCAAACAGAAATGATGATAATGGTGTTTATATTATTGGAAATTTGCCAAATTATAATTTTGATGATATTTATAAAAAAGAAAAATGTATAATTTGTGTTTTAGATGGTATAGAAAAACCAGGAAATATTGGAACCGTGTTACGAACCAGTGATGCAACTCAAATTGATGGTGTTGTGTTGGTTAACAGAAGGGCAAAATTAACAAACACAAAAACAGTTAAGGGTAGCATGGGTGCAATGTTTAGTGTTCCAACAAAAACCTATGATAGCACCGAGGATTTGATTGCTGATTTGAAGAAAAATGGATTTAGTATTTATTTAGCAGATACTCGTGCTGAATCAGACTATTTTAATTTTAAATATGATAATAAAGTAGCCCTTGTTATGGGAAGTGAACGTTATGGCATTAGTAAAAGTTGGTATGGGCTAAGCCCCATACTACTAAAATTAAAAATGCTAGGACAGTGCGATTCTCTTAATGTTGGGGTTGCAACCAGCATTTTCTTATATGATATTAAAATGAAACAAATAGGAGAATAATAATGAAAAACATAATTTTAACAGGTGATCGTCCAACCGGAAGATTACACATTGGTCATTATGTTGGTAGTCTTAAAAACCGTGTTGCTATTCAAAATGAAGGTAATTACGATGAAATGTATGTTATGATAGCCGATGCTCAAGCTTTGGGCGATAATCATGATAATATTGAAAAAATTAGAAACAACATTTTAGAAGTTGCAATTGATTATTTATCATGTGGAATTGATCCATCAAAGGTTACAATTTTTATTCAAAGTGAAATACCTGAATTAACAGAATTAACCTTTTATTACATGAACTTGGTTACTTTAAGTAGATTAACACGTAATCCGACTGTTAAGGAAGAAATTAAATTACGTAACTTTGAAACAAGTTTGCCAGTTGGCTTTGTGTGTTATCCAATTAGCCAAGCAGCTGATATAACAGCTTTTGGCGCAAATATTGTTCCTGTTGGCGATGATCAATTACCAATGATTGAACAAACAA
The DNA here is from genome assembly GCA_937911885.1 of uncultured Clostridia bacterium. Taxonomy (GTDB): domain Bacteria; phylum Bacillota; class Clostridia; order Christensenellales; family UBA1242; genus UBA6345. The sequence goes on from CALDPW010000067.1 coordinate 7,319, forward strand.
GAGAAATTGTTAGAAGCTTTAATTCGCTATATGGTGAAACCTTGGTTGAACCAAAAGCTGTTCTTCCACAAAACGAAGTTTGTCGTCGTTTGCCAGGAACCGATGGTAATGCTAAAATGAGTAAAAGCTTAGGAAATTGTATTTATATTTCGGATGATGAGGAAACAGTAAATAAAAAAGTTATGGGAATGTATACAGACCCTACTCATATTAAAGTTTCTGATCCAGGAAAATTAGAAGGCAACGTTGTGTTTACTTATTTAGATGCATTTGCCACAGACGAATTAATTAAAAAATACACACCAGAATACGAAAATTTGCAACAAATTAAGGATCACTATACTCGTGGTGGCTTGGGCGATATGAAGGTGAAGAAGTTCTTGGCTGCTATCATGCAAGAAGAATTGTCT
>CALDPW010000068.1 GCA_937911885.1 uncultured Clostridia bacterium
AATTATTGGCAATATACCATATTATAGAAATTTTAAAAGCTAACAACTTAAGCATTGAAAATTTACCAAGTTTTGAAACAACAAATTTTGATGTATACGAACAAAACAGCCAACAAATTATGGATATTTTTAAGTTAGCACAAAACTTTGTTACTCAACCTAACACCACAAAACTTAATTTAATTATTTTTGGAAACACTGGTGTTGGCAAAACTTATCTTAGCGAATGTATTTTAAACTGTGCTTTATCAAACAATTATTTGCCAATATTTTTAACAGCATATAATTTGAGCGAAGTGTTCTTAAATTACCACACTGCAAATGTTGAAAATAAAAATTCAATTATTGAGCCTTATTTAACATGTGATTTGCTAATTATTGACGATTTGGGCAGTGAGCGCATTATGAACAACATTACTCGTGAATATTTATATATTATTTTGAGTGAACGAAGCAAAAATAATTTAAAAACAGTTATTTCAACAAACTTAACACCAAATGCAATTATGGATGTTTATGATGAAAGAATATTTTCAAGAATTGTTAACAAACGCGAAAGCATTTTAGTTAACTTTGCTGGAACCGATTTAAGATTAAAAAAATAAAAAGCGTTATTCATTTAACGCTTTTTTTAATGCTTTAATTATTCTTTTGGAAAATCTACCAAAATCTGTTTGTAAAAATTGTTCTTTTGATATTAGCTTAACTTCAACACTATCTGAAAATTCACCAGCAATACCTAATTTGGTATGTGGAAAGTCACTTACATAATCACACAAAAAATAAAATTCTACTCTTTTTGAAATAAAAGTTTTGTTTTTATATGTTTGTTTTGAATTATAATAAACTTTTTCAATAAAGTTTGTAACTTTGGCATTAATACCTAATTCTTCCTGAATTTCCCTAACGCAAGCTTGTTCAATGGTTTCATTATCTTCAACACCACCACCTGCTATACCATAAATGTTTTTAAATTTGTTATATAATACATAAAATTTGTCGCCACGCCTAACAATGGCTCTAACTTTTTTTTCAAATCGATTTTGGGAATAAAACTTATATGCTGTTTCGTTTTTTTGATCAAAATATTTTTGTCTTTCGACCTTATTAATCATATTATCCTCTACAATAGTTCCAAAGCTCTAATACATAGTTCAACAAGTTCGGTTCTAACTTCAACCTTATCGTAAAGTCTCCATTCCCAGTTATAACCATCGGTTCTATCGGTAAAATACATTAATTGACCAAAATCAAACTTATTATATTCAGCACAAGCTGCTCAAGGAGCTGGAGCTGCTGATGCAACAGATAATGGAGAAGCAAAAGAAGGAACTGTTTATGATGCTGATTATAAAGTAGAAGAAGATGGAAATGATGACAACAAATAATAAAGAAATCTGAAATGGTTATAAAAGAGGTCAGAAAAAACTCTGGCCTCTAT
>CALDPW010000069.1 GCA_937911885.1 uncultured Clostridia bacterium
ATGGAACCGACTTTAACACATTGTTTGTGGTTACTCATTGCAATTCAACATATGTAGTGCCAAGCAATGTAACAACAATTACTAAAAATGCATTTAAAAACACAGCTGTTCAAACAATTGATTTTTCTGATACAACCAATTTGCAATTAACTACTGAATGCTTATCAAACTTGCTGTATGTATCAAAAATTAAATTGCCAAATTATATTACTCAAATTCCTGAAAAATGTTTTTATGGATGCAAAATGTTAACCACTTTAGATTTAAGTGATTTTGCTAGTGCAATTCATATTGATCCAACAGTGTTTGAGGCTTGCTACAACAAGGTTAATATTTTAGTTAAGGCTGAATTATTGGAGTCATTTAAGGCTGAAAACCAAATAATTGAATCATATTTTGTATCAAAATAAAAGTCACAAATTGTGACTTTTTTTATTAAAATAAATATTGTTTATTTTATGCACTAAACAAAGCTTGTTTTTAATGTAAATTTAGCCCTTTTATTATTGTAATTACTTGCTCTTATTATTAAAAATATATTAAAATAATAGTAGATTTAAGTGTTGGAGGGAAACATGAAAGATAACACAATTAAAATTGGCATTAATGGTTTTGGCCGCATTGGAAGAATTATTTTAAGATTAACAAAAAGATTTCCAAACATTAAGGTAGTTGGTATTAACGATCCATTTACCGATCTTGAATATGCTAAATATATGCTTGAATATGATACAGTTCATGGCAGATATGATGGCACAGTTGAAGTAAAAGATGGATGCCTTGTTGTTGATGGTAATCCTATTAAATTTTATGCAGAATTAGATCCTGCAAATATTGATTGGAAAGGATGTGGAGCAGAATATATTTGTGAAGCTACTGGTAAATTTACAAAGGCTCCTGATGCAAGAAAACATATTCAAGGTGGAGCTAAAAAAGTTATTATTACAGCACCTGGCAAAGAATGTCCAATGTTTGTAGTAGGATGTAACGAAGATAAATACACACCAGATATGGATGTTGTTTCAAATGCAAGTTGCACAACAAACTGTTTAGCACCAATTGCAAAAATTTTAAATGATGCATATGGTATTGAAGAAGGTTTAATGACAACCGTTCACTCAATTACAGCAACACAATTAACAGTTGATGGTGCAAGTAAAAAAGATTGGCGTGGTGGCAGAGCTGCTTCAGCTAATATTATTCCATCTTCTACTGGGGCTGCAAAAGCTGTTGGCGTTGTTTTACCAGAACTTAATGGAAAATTAACAGGTATGAGTTTTAGAGTTCCAACTGTGGATGTTTCTGTTGTAGATTTAACAGTTCGTCTTCAAAAACCTACAACATATGATGATATTAAAGCAACAGTTAAAAAATATGCTGAAACATCATTAAAAGGCATTGTTGGTTACACAGAGGATAGCGTTGTTTCTTCTGATTTTATTGGAGATATGCATGCAAGCACATTTGATGCTGGCGCTGGAATTATGCTTAGCCCAACATTTGTTAAAGTTGTTTCATGGTATGATAACGAACTTGGATATTCAACTCAAGTTTTACGCTTAGTTAGCCATATGGCAAAAGTTGATAATCAATAATTAATAAACAAAAAGCAGTGCTTAATGTACTGCTTTTTTTATTTTTATTAATTTAATAAATCATTGTTGAAAAATGGGTAAAGTGTGGTATACTTAAGTGGTTAAAAGGAGATATTCCATGGGAAGAAAAATGGAGTGCCCAGTATGTGGCGCAAAAATGGTAGATAATAAAATATGCAAGTATTGTGGTGTTACACGTGAACAAGTTTTAACTGCCAGCAATGAAAAAGCAAAACAAGCTAGAAAAAGTGGCAATAAAGAAAATATTTGCTACACAACTGAAGCGCCAAGCGATATAAACAAAGTAAAATTATCACTTTTTGTTGTGTTTTTAGGGCTTTTTGGTGCGGCGAACTTTTATGTTGGAAAATATACTAAAGCTTGGTTTAACTTAATAAGCACATCATTATCGTTTATTTTTAGTATATTACTTTTTATATTCGAAAAAGTTAAATTGCCTAATTTAGAATATGTGTTTGCAATACTGTTAGACTTTGTTTGTTGGTTTATGGCTGTTTCGCTTATTATGTGGGCAATGGATATTTTTGGAATTATATTTAAAAAGTTTAAAATACCTGTTATTTTAGGTGAAGACGAGGTTAAAGTTAAAGCAATAAGGAGAGGAAAATGAAAACAGTAGTTGTTGGAATGAGTGGTGGCGTTGATTCCTCTGTGGCTGCAGCTTTATTAAAAGAACAGGGCTATAACGTTATTGGCTTATTTATGCATAACTGGGAAGAGGATGATGAGGAAGGATGTTGCACAGCTGTTTCTGATTATGAAGATGTGAAAAGGGTTTGTAACAAATTAAATATTCCTTACTATACTGTTAATTTTGCAAAAGAATATAGAGAAAGAGTTTTTAGCTATTTTTTAAGAGAATATGAGGCCGGCAGAACACCAAATCCCGATGTTTTATGTAATAGAGAAATAAAATTTGGACCATTTTTAGATTATGCTCTAAAATTGGGTGCTGATTATATTGCAACAGGTCACTATTGTGATATTAGCCACGAAAATGGAACACATTATTTATTAAAAGCAGCAGATCAAAATAAAGATCAAACATACTTTTTAAATCAGTTAAGTCAACATCAACTTGAAAAAGTTTTGTTTCCATTAGGTAAAATGGAAAAACCAGATGTTAGAAAAATTGCAACAAAATATGGATTTTCAACAGCTGAAAAAAAAGATAGCACCGGAATTTGCTTTATTGGTGAAAGAAAATTTAGAGAATTTTTAAAAAACTTTATTCCTGCAAAATCTGGAAATATTGTTGATATGGAAGGCAATGTTGTTGGAAAACATGATGGTGTAATGTATTACACTTTAGGTCAACGTCGAGGATTAAACATTGGTGGATTAAAAAGTGGGAATGGTGGTAGATGGTTTGTTGTTGAAAAGGATGTTAAAAAAAATCAACTAATTGTTAGCCAAGGCGATGAACAGCCACTATATAGTGTTGGATTAGAGGCTTCAACAATTAATTGGATTCCAAGTATACCAAACGAAAAAACATTTGTATGCAATGCAAAGTTTAGATATCGTCAACCAGAACAAGAGGTTACAGTTACCATTTGTGATAATGTTGTTAAGGTTGATTTTAAAGAACCACAACGAGCAGTAACTCCTGGCCAATTTGTTGTATTCTATAAAGACAACAAATGCTTAGGTGGTGGAATAATTGAAAAAGTTATTAAGTAACTTGACAATGATCAATATAAATAATAATATATAAATACCATAAAGAGTGTGCGAGGGACAGCCCTGTTGACCACACAGCAACCTAGCAAAAGCCAAGGTGCTAAAGGCTGATCGATGGCAAAAGTGAAATGTAAGTCCATCGAAACTGATGGACTTTTTTGTTCTCTTTATGGAAATAATAAATTTAGGAGAATAATATGAAAAAAATTATTACAAGCGAATCAGTAAATATTGGACATCCAGATAAAACTTGCGATATTATTGCTGATTGTTTTTTAGATGAGGCTCTTTCGCAAGATAAGTTTAGCCAAATGGCTGTTGAATGTGCAATAAAAAGCGATAAATTATTTGTTTATGGTGAAGCAACAACTAATGCTAAAATTGATTACGACAATATTGCTAAAAAGGTGTTAAGCTATATTGGATATAATGCAGATCAATTTAAAATAATAAAAGAGATTTCTGAACAATCACCAGATATTAATAGTGCCGTTGTAAAAGATGAATTTACGGCAAATGATCAAGGTATTATGTTTGGATATGCAACAAACGAAACTGAAGAATATTTGCCACTAAGTTTGGTTGTTGCAAATAAGCTAATGGAACAATATGAAAACTTTAGGTTAAAAACAAATAATATGTTTTTTGCCGATGCAAAAAGCCAAGTTAGTGTTGAATATGAAGGAAACAAACCAGTTAATATTAACACAGTGTTAATAAGTGTTTCACATAGTAACAATGTTAGTGTTGAACAAGTTAGAAATCAAATTTTAAACAATGTTGTAAATCCAATTTTAATGCAATATAGCACATATGTTAATTCAAACATAAAACTGTTAATTAATGCAGGTGGAAAATTTACTGTTTGGGGTAGTTTTGCTGATAGTGGCTGCGTTGGTAGAAAAATTGTTGTTGATAGTTATGGTGGTGTTGCAAAAGTTGGTGGTGGATGTTTTAGTTCAAAAAATGCAACAAAAGTTGATAGAAGTGCAGCATACTATTTAAGATATGTCGCTAAAAATTTAGTTTATAATAATTTATGTGACAGATGTGAATTAAGTATTAGTTATGGATTTGGGTTAACTGAACCAATAAGTTTTAATATTGAAACTTTTGGAACAGAAAAGGTTGATTTAGACAAGATATATGAGGTTGTTGACAAAAACTTCAACTTTAAACCAAGTTCAATTATTAAAGAGTTGGATTTGTTAAAACCTATTTATAAAAACACAGCTTGTTATGGGCATTTTGGAAAAGATGGTTTTAGCTGGGAAAAAGTTAAAAAACTAAAAGTTTAATATAATTAATTTTTTAATTTAATTTTTATATGTTATAATTTATTTGTGAATAATTTTGTTAGCATATTAAAAAATACAATATCTGAAATTGAAATAAAAAAGTCTAAGTTCATTGGACTTAGCTTTTTTGTTGAATCTGAGCTTGATGCTCAAACACTAATTGATAAAATAAACAAACAATATTTTGATGCTACACATGTTTGTTATGCATATGTATTAAACAACATTGAAAAATGTTCTGATAATGGTGAGCCTAGTGGAACAGCAGGTAAGCCAATGTTGGAAGTTATAAAAAAAATGGAACTAAAAAATGTATTAATTTTTAGTGTTAGATATTTTGGCGGTATAAAATTAGGAGCTGGTGGATTAAACAGAGCCTATACCGATTGTGCAAAAACAGTATTGGAATTATCAGGTAAAGCAAATTATTTTGCTAGTGAAATATATAAGTTAAGTTTTAATTTGGGTGCAGAAGATAAATTGTTTAATAAGTTTTATGCAAATAAATTGAACATTGTTAAAACATATTATTCCAACGTTGTTAGTTATGATGTTGCAATATTAAAATCGGAAGTTCAAACAATATTAACCGATATTGCAAACACGTTAAAACGCAATAATTTTTATAGTTTTGTTAATAGTGATTATGTTGTAAAGGAATTGTAAGTGGGATTAATAACAAAAATTGAAGCTCAAAAAAAATATAAAGACAGAGTTAATATTTATATAAACGATGAATATGCGATAAGTATGAATTACGATTTGCTGCTAAAAAATAACTTAAAAGTTGGCGAAAATGTTGATGATCAGTTTTTAAATGAACTTGTTTTAGAAAACGAAAAAAGTTTAGCATTATCGCGTTCGGCAAAGTTGCTTAGCAAAAATTTAAAAACAATTAAACAAATGAAGGAATATTTGTATGGTTTGGGATATGGCCCAAGTGTTGTAAATTATTGTATTGAAAAACTTAGTGAATATAATTATGTGAATGACCAAAATTATGCTAATATATATTTAAGAAGTGTTAAAAACAAATATGGAAAATTTAAAATTGAAAATGAACTCATAAAAAAAGGTGTTCAAAAAAATGTTATTGAGGAAACATTGCAAGATTTTAAAGTTGATGAGTCTGTTATTGAAGCACTTAGTAAAAAGTTTTTAAAAAATAAAGAAATAAATAACGATACCATTTCAAAATTAATTAGACATTTGCTTTCAAAGGGTTATAGTTATGATGATATTAAAGGTGTTGTTAATAATTTAAGGAGTAATCAAGATGCATGCTATTGGGATTGATTCGTTAGATATTGTTAGAATTCAAAATTTTGTTGATAATGAAAGGTTTTTAAGCAAGTATTTTACTGAATATGAAGTTGCTTATTGTAATCAAACTATCAATCGAACCATGCGCATGGCTGGATTATATTGTGCAAAAGAAGCTTTTGTTAAAGCATTAGGAATTGGTATTGGTGGTGGAATTCCTTTAAACGAAATTGAAATAAATCATGATAAAAATGGAAAACCTGTTGTTAAACTTAGTGAAACAGCTAAAAAACTCTTAGCTTTTAAAGGATATAAAGAAGTTGACTTATCTATAACACACACTCATAAGGTGAGCACTGCTGTTTGCATATTATCATAACAAAAAAAAGAAAATTGGAATAATTATGTTCCAATTTTTTTATTTGATTAAAAAATGTTTTTTCAAAAAAGTCGCAAAAACTATTGACAAACGAGGTTTTACTGTGTTATAATGTATAGGCAATATGGAAGACCCAAAGTCGATTGCATGCCG
>CALDPW010000070.1 GCA_937911885.1 uncultured Clostridia bacterium
CCAACAGATCTAGATGCAATTAATCTTGATTTTAACCAAGATGGAAAAGTTACAAGTTCTGATGATTTAAATAGTGATAATATTATTAACATGACAGATTATGATGAACTTTCAGGTGTTGCTTTAACAAATTATAAATTAAAAATGGAACAAGTTGGTTTTGATATTGGTTCAAAAACTTTTGAATCAAGAAAAAATCGTGTTGACAGAAATGGCAATGGAAAACTTGATAACAGCGATAAAGAAGGAACATATGAAGGCAACGTTAAGGTTAGTGAAGGCGTAAATGTAAATTGTATTTATCGTATTATTCCTTTCAAAAAGGTTTTAATCAATTCTAAAAAAGGCGACGTTTCATTTAGATTAGTTGGCGAAACACTTCCTGCAAAAAATGTTAGAGTAGTTTCTACAACAATTAATCAAGTTAAGGGTGCTATTGATAGTGGTATTGCTAGTGTTAATGCACTTTATGAAAATAACAACTACGCAAATTCAATGATTTTAAATATTGAACGTGGTGATGTTGTTATTGATCAAGTTTATACAAAAGAATTTGCTGTTAATGGTAAAGACGTTTTACTAAGAGCAAACAAAATTAGAACAAATAGTGAATTTGAGTTCACTTCTCCAAGTGGATTGTTTGAAATTGGAACTTTACAATCAGCAATGAATACAATTATTACAAACAACATTAGTATTAATCTTGGCGATATTACTGGTGAAATTTCAATTAGCACAACATATGGAAATATTGAAATTGCAAAAACAACAGCAAATGCTAGCCTAAGCTCTGTTCATGGTAACATTAAAGTTGGCGAAGCAGAAGGAAGCATTTCATGTGTTACCGAATATGGTGATATTACAGTTGACTACGAAGGTAGAGCATACTTTAAAAACAATCACGGCAAAACAAAAGTAAAATTTATCCAAGTTCCAGGAACTGCAATTGATGATACATCATGCAATAAAACATGTGATATCATTACTGGCGATGGTAGCGTTGAAGCATTAAATTTAATTTATGAAACAACAATTACTTCAAATCGTGGTGGTAGAGTTACTGCTCAATTCAGCGAATTATACACATTAACAGGCGAAGCTGTTAAAGATGATGTTCCACAATATCTACAACACAAAATTGTGTTGAATGGTGGTGGAAATGCAACAGTAAAAGTTCCTTCCTTAAAAGCTTTCTTATTTAAAGGAACAGGTTCAATCGAAGGACAAGTTGGTAGCGCTACAATGTCTGCTACTTCAGGTTTTGTTCCAGTATTAACCGACGCCGAAATTACTGATCCAAATGCTAGCACACTTGCTCACTTAGAAGCAATTGCTACAAATGGTAAAATTACATTTGAAACATTCTGGAATGAATAATAAAAAAATAAAAGCACTCTTAATTAAGAGTGCTTTTTTATTTAAAAAAACAAAAAAAGATGGGGTAAATCCATCTTTTTTATTAATTTTAGTAATTAATTTTTCTTTGTTCAAAATATGCTTTTGGATGAGCACATACTGGGCACATTTCAGGAGCAGATGTTCCTTTATAAATATATCCACAGTTACGGCATTGCCAGAAAATTTCACCATCTTTTGTGAACACTTTTTTATCTTCAATGTTTTGTTTTAGTGCTCTATATCTAAGTTCGTGTTCTTTTTCAATTTGACCAACAGCTCTAAACTTGAATGCGATTTCAGCAAAACCTTCTTCTTCAGCTTCTTTTGCCATTCTATCATACATATCGGTCCATTCAAAATTTTCGCCATTAGCAGCATCTTCTAGGTTAGCCAATGTATTTGGAACTTCGCCATTATGTAAATATTTAAACCACATTTTTGCATGTTCTTTTTCGTTATCTGCTGTTTCAGTAAAAATTGCAGCTATTTGTTCGTAGCCATCTTTTTTTGCACGGCTAGCATAATAAGTATATTTGTTTCTTGCTTGGCTTTCACCAGCGAAAGCTTCCATTAAATTTTTTTCAGTTTTTGTTCCTTTTAAGTCCATTATAAAGTAACCTCCTAAGTTATAATTAATTATATTATAATTCTATAAAATTTACAAATAAAAACTAGTAATTGTTATTAGTTTTAAATAACTTTTTTATCAATTGATCTAAATATTTTGTTTTTACCATGTTTGCTTGATTTTTGTATTTTTTCAATTGTTTTGTGTGTTTGAATTTCGTTTTTTGGAATTACGGATAAGTGTTTAATTTTGTTGTTTGCTTTTTTTACTTTGTTAATAACTTTTAGTGCCGAAATTTTACTTTCTGGCTCTGAATAGTTAGCTTTGTGATTGATTGAGCAAATAAAATTGGTTATATCGTTTAGGGCATTTGGCTTTCTTATTTTAATAATATTTTGTTTAAGATCCTCAATTATTTGTGGGTTAGCACAAATGGTATTAACAATTTTATCAACATCATATTCTTTTGTTGCAATTAATCCTGCACCATTTTGTTTTAGATATTCGGCGTTATATTGTTCTTGTGCTGGTAAATTTTTAATAAAAATTTGTGGCAAGGTTTTACTCATGGCTTCGTTAATAAAGGTGCATCCACCCTTGCTAACCATAATATCACTAGCAGCAAAAATTAAATCAATTTCGTTAGTAAATCCATAACTTAATATGGTTTTGTTTGCCTTTTGTGTGCTTTCTAGTTGCGCTAATTTATCAACTTTTTGCTTTGATAACTTATTGTTTCCATTAATTGCAATTATTTGTAGTGGGTATTTAACTTTTAATAATTTTTTAATAATATCTGGCATTTTTGCCGAACCATTGCCACCGCAAGTAACACAAACGGTTAAAACATCGTCTTTTAAATTTAATTGTTTTAAAGCATCATGTTTATCGATATGTTTTGTAAACTTTTGCAAAATTGGGTATCCTAGTGGTTTAATTTGTTTTTTCTTGAATCCCTTATAAAGCAAATTATCAGTTAAACATTCGCTTGGTGTAACAACATAATCCAATCCAATTGACGATTCCCAAAAAGGATGCACAACATAGTCGGTTATAAATGCAACCACTTTGGCATCAATAGGAAAAGCATTTTTAAGGTTGGTTACCACAATTGGTGGGTAAAAATGTGAACATAAAATTATATCTGGTTTAAATGAATATATGGTTTTTAAAACCTTTGGAGTAATACTTTTTAAAAAATCTTGTGTCATTCCTGAATAACGATGATTTGGATTTGCATTTGCATAGCCATAAAAAAACATATTATATATGCTTGGCATCAATGTGCTAATCAAAAAATAACCATTATCCATTAAAAAAGCTTTAAGTTTTTCGTCATATTCTTTAAATATATCAACAACTTTTACAATTTTGTTTTGTTCAGTTAGTTTTTGCTTTAAGGCGTTAGCAACGGCATTGTGACCTGTGCCAGCTGTAACAGTTAATATCAAAACTTTTTGCATAAAATTCATCCTAAGTTGTAATTTTTAACTTCTTTGATAGTATATATAATAAACAAAAATTTTTCAATTTAATTTAAATAAATAGTTATATTTGACATTATTTCAAAAAAAATATAACATTAGTTATAACGCATTATAGGTGATAATTGTGTCAGACAATAAAGAAAAAATTGTTAATACCAAAAACAATATTAACAAATCAGTTTTAAAAGCAAAAAATAAAGTAAATATAGGTAAGTGCAAATCATGCTCTTATCATTTTTTGCCGTTGCCAGATTATAAAGCTGTAATTTTAGAAGCCAACAAAGAAAAACCTGTTTCTGCGGAATTAATAAAGGAAACAAAAAAAGCAAGTGTTAATAAAAAATGGTTTAGCTTGGCATTTTTCTTGGTTAACATTTTTATCGTTGTTGGAATTTTTGTTTTTCAATTTTCAACTGGCGAAGCAGCTTCGCTAACCGAATTGTTTGCCTTAAAACCTTATTACCGATTCCTATTTTTAGGTTTGGGTGTGTTCTTTTTAATTAACATTTTGGATGCATTAAAATTTCATAATTTAATTAGAAGAGCAACAGGTTATTGCCGCCCATGGATTAGTTACAAAACAGTTGCGCTTGGCCGTTATTACGATTGCATAACTCCTATGAGCACTGGTGGTCAACCTTTTCAAATGCTATATTTAAAAAACAATAGCGTTAAGGGCGATGCTGCAACAGCAATTCCATTAGCAAAATATTTTTTATGGCAAATTGCTTGGATTTTTTTAATTTGTTATTTCTTAATTTTTAATACTCACTATTATTTAAATAATAATGGTTACATTGTTCAAATTTTTGCTTGGGTAAGTTTGGTATTAAACTTTTGCTTAATTGGTGGAGTTATTCTGCTATCAATTTCAAAAAAAGTTGGCCCAAGATTTGTTCTTTCAATTTTAAAATTGTTGCATAAAATACATTTAGTTAAAGATTATAGGGCAACATTCAAAAAAACAATTAAATTTGTTAGAGAATATCAACGTAGTTTTAAATCACTAATCACAAACCCATTTCAACTTGGTTGGCATATCTTTTTAAATGCTGTAACAATTTTGTTAAATGCTTCGCTTGCATATTGTGTATACTTAGCCTTTAATATTGACGGTGGAATAAGTTATTTAGAAATTGTAACAAATGTTATGGTTTGCGATTTGGCTATTGGGTTAGTTCCTCTTCCAGGAGCTTCTGGAGCTGCCGAAATTAGCTTTGCAGCTGTGTTTGCCAGATATTTCCCAAGTTCAACACTGGTTTGGGCTATGTTATTCTGGAGAATATTTACATATTTTGGATATGTTATTCAAGGTGTTGTTATTATTATTTACGATTATATTTACGGATCCAAAAAAGCAGCATATTATGCAAAAGTTAATTGTTTTAGAGGAAACACCGATTATGTTTCTTATCACAAACGCAACAAAAATAAAACACAATCATAATTTGATTGTGTTTTTTTATATTTTTTGTTGGAAAAAACAATAATTGTGATATAATAAAAATATGAAAAAGTTAGTATGCACTTCGTGCGGAGCTCCAATTAATGCGCAAACTTTGGTGTGTGATTATTGTGGTTCAGTATTTTTAAGTTCAAAAGTTGAAGCTGAAAAATCTGATAAAAACGAACAAAAAGCCAAAGAAAACAAAATTGAAGTTCCTGCAATTTATGATTCGGAGTTAAATAATTTAATAAAAACATTTTTAAATCGCAACACCAAAAGCCACAAACAGGTAAGCGCCAATTTAGCTATTTGGGTAATTGTTCTTATTTTTATTACAACCGTGTTGTTAAATTCGCCAGTTGGTGAACTAGGTTTAATTCCGGTAGTGTTTATTGTTATTGGTATTTCTACAATCTTTAACAACATAAAAACATTACCAGGTATAAAATATTTTAACGCAATAAGAGCGCTAAACAAATGTGATTACGAGGAAGCTTACGAGGAGTTTGGTGAAATTAAAAGCCGTAAAAACAGATACGAAGCAAAGTATTGTCAAATTTTAATTGGTTATTACAGACTTAATAAATTTGATGAGGTTCGTGATTTAATTATTAACATGGATGCTAACGATTTAAGCAAAATTATGCATTGTGATTTTAGTATTATGGAAATAGCAAATCAGCTTTTAATTAAGGTTCCTGATTGCAAAGATCCTGATTGCGATCATCATCATTAATATTTATAAAATTTTAGGTTAGAACAATAATTGTTCTAACTTTTTTATTTGATAGGAATCAAAATATTTATATTAAACAGTTTAATTAAAAAAACACTCTATCTATTTTGATAGAGTGTTTTATGTGTTATTTTGCAATAATATTAACAAGTCTGTTTTGAATAACAATAACTTTAACAACAGTTTTGCCGTTTAGAACATTTTGAACTTTTTCGTTGTTTAAGCTTTCGGTTTCAATTTGTTTATTATCTAAATTTGATGCAAAATTTAATCTTGTTACAATTTTATTGTTAATTTGAATAGCGTATTCAATTGTTTGTTTAACCAAATCGCTTTCTTTTGCAACTGGCCACATAACTTCTTCAATTTTTGGTTGATATCCACATTGATCCCAAATTTCTTCGCTTAGGTGAGGAGCAAATGGATTTAATAATTTTAACATTACTTTGTATTCTTCGCTAGTAATGGTTTGTTGAGCTTCAAACTCGTTAGTTAAAATCATTATAGCCGAAATACCTGTGTTAAATTTAAGATTTTCAATATCTTCGCTAACTTTTTTAATTGCAGTTGCAATATTGTATTTTTGTTCTGGTCTAATTTCACCTTCAACTACTTTATTTTTTAATTCATAAATTCTTTCAAGCAAGCGTTTGCAAGGTTTCATTGTTTCGTCGCTCCAAGGTTTTGTTGCAACATAGTCTCCCATAAACATTTGTCCCAATCTTGAAACATCGGCACCATAAGTATCAACATATTTCATTGGATCAATTGTGTTGCCTTTTGATTTGCTCATTTTGCTACCATCGGTTGCCAAAATTAAACCTTGTTGAATACGTTTGTTAAATGGTTCGCTGGTTGGAACTAATCCAATATCGTTAAAGAATTTGTGCCAGAATCTTGCATATAGTAAGTGACGAGTAACGTGTTCGCCGCCACCATTATAAATATCAACTTT
>CALDPW010000071.1 GCA_937911885.1 uncultured Clostridia bacterium
CCTGATACTTCCAATATTTGGTTGCCTGGTTCGCGTTCGGGCGTAAAGATAATGCCTGGATATTTACGCGATGAGGGTTGAATATCTTCTACATTCAGCTTTTCCAACATCTTCTTGCGGCTTGTAGTTTGCTTACTCTTAGCCACATTAGAACTGAATCGGCGAATAAATTCTTCCAACTCTTTACGCTTTTCTTCTGCCTTAGCTTTTTGATTTTGTTGCTGACGTAGAGCCAATTGACTTGACTCATACCAGAAGCTATAGTTACCGGCAAATTGATTTATCTTACCATAGTCGATATCAACGGTATGTGTGCAAACAGAGTCGAGGAAGTGGCGGTCGTGACTCACAACCAACACCGTATGTTCGAAGTTTGAAAGGTACTCTTCCAACCATGTAACGGTTTCCATATCAAGGTCGTTGGTAGGTTCGTCCAACAGCAAGTTATCAGGATTACCAAACAAGGCTTGAGCAAGCATTACGCGTACTTTCTCTTTGTTGTTCAGCTCGCTCATCAAAAGATAGTGCTTTGCCTCTTTTATACCCAACCCACTGAGTAGAGCTGCCGCATCGCTTTCGGCGTTCCATCCATCAAGTTCGGCAAATTTCTCTTCAAGTTCAGAAACTCTCAAACCATCTTCATCGGTAAAATCGGCCTTAGCATAAAGCGCATCGCGTTCTTGCATAATGTCCCACAACACCGTATGACCCATCAACACCGTATTCATCACCGTGTAATTGTCCCACTTGAAGTGGTCCTGACTCAATACCGACAAACGTTCACCTGGGCCTAATGTAATAGAACCTGTTGTAGGGTCGAGTTCGCCCGAAATAGTCTTTAAAAAAGTTGATTTACCTGCACCATTGGCACCAATTACGCCATAGCAATTACCCTCTGTAAACTTAAGGTTTACATCCTTAAACAATACTCTTTTACCAAACTGAACCGATACGTTCGAAACTGTAATCATCTGTGTATAATCTATATTTTTTTGAATTTGCAAAGGTAAATATAATTAAATGCAGAACAAAATATAGCGCCCGCTTATTTATCTCTTTAATAAAGATACAAGTGACAAATACGGAAATAGGTGACATTATTGTCATGCCATATGCCATTTTTGTCATACCTTTGTGACAATTTTGACAAAATCGTGCCTTGGCATAGTTTTTGCTATAACTATAGATAAACATACGATAATAAATTAACAAAAAAATAAAATTATTTGGATTAACATGTGGATAATAATGTCTGTTTCAATAGTGGGATTGTTGGCCGGATGTTTTGTTGCAGCGTTTTTAATACCAGAGGGTGTTTGGCAACTTGTTGTTATTTTGGCCTCGGTAGTGCTGTTTTTAATACCTTGTTTTTATGCATTAAAATTAGAAGTTAGCGTTGGTGCATATAAGTGTAAAAAATGTGGATGTGAAATAAAACCAACATATTTGCAAGTTTTGCAAGCTATGCACTTAGGAACAACTCGTTACTTAAAATGTCCACAATGTAAAAAACGTAGTTGGTGTAAAAAAGTAATAACAACCAAGCACGACAAATAATATATATAAAAAAATCCAAGACAACAAATCTTGGATTTTTTGTTAAATTTTTATTATTTAGCACAAACAAAAGTGTTATATGTGTTTGCTTCAATAATTTTAAACACTTCGGGGCTATATTTTTCAATAAATTTTGCTTTATCGTTAATGTAAATAACAAAACAAATGTTGCGGCTGCGTGCCAAGGTTACATATGCATCAATTTTATCAAGTTCAATTTCTTCTAGGTTTTTAATAACAATTAATGTTGTTTGTGTATTGTAATCTTTGTTTTTTAATCTAATAATTTCTTCAATTGCATCACTTGCTTCGTTTCCACTAATACTCAAAGCCGAAACGGTGGTTGTTAGTCGTGATAAATTGTTGGTATTGTTTAAAATGTAATATTCGCTTCCCAAATTGTTTAAGTCAAAGTTGTTGTTAATAAAAAGCAAACCACATTTGTTAGCAGCTGCGCAATGAACAAGCAGGTTTTGATGTTCGTTAAAACCTTGTTCAAAAGCAATATATTGTTCGTTGCCAGGTTCGGTTAAAATTAAAGAGTGTTTTTTGTTTTTAATTAATTCATCAATAATGTTATACATATTTTTTACCTCGGTTTTTAATTAATTTTTACTTATGTAATCATAAACAATTTTTGGAACCAATTGTTTGTAATCTTTGCCATCGTTTTTTAGTTGATTAACCAGTGTGGAACTAACAAGGTCGTATTTATCAGCTCTCAAAAATATTGTTTCGGCTCCACCTAGTTCATAGTTTGCTTTGGCTAACTTTTCTTCTAGTTCATAATCCTTGCTGTTTCTCAGTCCTCTAATTAAAAAGGATGCGTTATGTTTTTTCATTTCATCAACAGTAAGTCCGTTATAATTTATGCAAATAACATTTGTTAAATTGTTTTGCTCTAAAACTTGTGTTATGCATTGTTGCATTTTAATGGAATCATATTTTTTAACTTTGTTTTTATTAACACCAATTCCAATAACAACTTTATCAAATATTTTGCAAGCTGTTTTAACAATGTGTAAATGTCCTACGGTAAACGGATCAAAACTTCCAGCATAAAAAGCAGTTATCATTTTTGTTTCTCCAAAATTTTATTAACAACATTGTTGCAAGTTTTTTCAAAATTGCTAGTGTAACAGTTTTGAACAGTGTAATCAAACTTAAATTGTGAGTAGTTTGGACAAAAGCTATCGCGCAGTTTAATTTGTTGCAAAGTAATGTTGTCACGCTTAATCAAATAATCAACTCGCTTATCAAAACTTTTTGGTGTTACTAAAATGTTGTAGTTTGCCAAATTAAAATATTTTGTTAATGGTAAAAACTTGTAATCAATTACAGCGTTGTTGTTTGATTGTTTTATAGCATCATCAATTGCAGATTCAATATAAGGCCAAGTAAGTTCGTTTAACAAATCCCATTGTTGTTTGTTGTTTAGCACCAAATTGCTAACAAGTTTTTTTTCAACAATATTGTTGTTTGTAACCTTGCTTCCAAATGCATCCTTTAATTTTTGTTGCATTAAACTGTTACCATACATTTTTTCAACAATGCTATCAACGCTAATTAATGTTAAGTTTAAATGTTTGGCGAGCTGTTGTGATAAAAAACTTTTTCCACAGCCAGAACATCCCGTTACGTTTATAATCATAATGTCTCCAAATGTTTAACTTAATTAATTATATAAAAATATAACCAAAGTGTCGAGAAAATAACCAATTGCAAACAAACATAAATTATATTTTTTGTTTATTTTAATAAAAATAAAAACCACTAGTGTGTTATACTTATTATAAAAAAGGAGATGGGTGTATGAAAAACGAAATTGAAGCTCGCTTGCTAGATTGCAATGTTGATAATTTTGTTAACAGTTTGCAAAAAGCAGGTGCAATCTTTGTTGGCGATTGGATGCAAATTAGGTATTGCTACGATTTTGATCCAATAAAACCAAACAGCTGGATTAGACTTAGAACTAATGGGGAAGAAACAACTTTAACCATAAAAGAAATTAGCAGTTCAAAAATTGATGGAACAAAAGAAAGCGAAATTGTTGTTTCGGATTTTAACGAAACCGATTTGATATTAAACAAACTTGGATATGTTGCACGTAGCAAACAGGAAAATCGTCGCATTAGATATATGCTAAACAATGTTGAAATAGATATTGATTTTTGGCCACACATTCCAACCTATGTTGAGTTTGAAGCCGAAAGCGAACAACAAATTATTGATGTGTGCAAACTATTAAATGTGGATTATAACAAATTAACAACCCTAGACGTTATGTCAATATATAACCATTACGGTATTGATTTTGATATGTTGCCAAGCGTTCTTTTGCTGGAAGATAATAGAAAAAAATAATAACAGCAAAAACGATAACTGTGAATTAACAATCAAATAATATCAAATATATAACAAAAACACATAACTTTTTGACAAAAAGTGGTAGGAGAATTAAATATGCAAAACAAAGTAAAACAATTTAACAGCCAATATATGCAACCATTAAGTGCCGAAAATCGAATGCTTGATATTCAAAGCGAAGTTGGAGAACTTGCAAAAGAAGTTTTAAAATCAACCGATTATGGAACAAAAAATTTTACTATTACACCTGATTTAAAAATGGAGCTTGGCGATGCAATTTATAGTTTGTTAAGCTTTGCTGTTGAGCACAACATTAATGCCGAAGAATGTTTAACAATGGTTATTAACAAATACGAAAATCGTTTTAATAAAAAAGGACATATTGGGTCTAATTAAAAATAACTATTTTATTTTAAAAAATTTGTGTTATACTACTATGTAAAAATTAGGAGTTTAAATTGGAAAACTATAAGGAAATTGAACGATCAATAATAACAACATATCGTTCAAGGCTGTGGTCAAAATTTACCAAAGCAATTAGAGATTACAAATTAATAAACGAAGGCGATAAAGTTTGCGTTTGTATTTCGGGTGGAAAAGATTCGATGCTAATGGCAAAACTTTTTCAGCAATTGCATCGTTACCCAATTGTTAACTTTGAAGTTAAATATTTGGTAATGAATCCTGGATATAATCAAAAAAATTTAGATATGATTAAAAGCAATTTGCAAAAATTGAATATCGATGCCGAAATTGTTGAAAGCAATATTTTTGAAGTTGCTAATGCGCAAGAAAAAAATCCATGCTATTTGTGTGCACGCATGCGCAGGGGAACACTTTATAAAATAGCTAAAAGTTTGGGATGCAATAAAATTGCCTTGGGGCATCATTACGATGATGTTATTGAAACAACATTAATGAACATGCTAAATGCTGGATCGTTTCAAACAATGTTGCCAAAACTTCATAGCGATAACTTTGATGGTATGGAACTAATTAGACCAATGTATTTAATTAGGGAAAAAGATATTGTAACTTGGGCAAATGCTTGCGATTTGCACTTTATTCAATGTGCTTGCAAGTTTACTGCAAACATTGCAAAAAACAATAACGACAGCCAAACCTCGCAACGATATCAAACTAAACTGCTTATTAACAAACTTATTTCCTATAATGCAAATGTAGAGCAAAACATTTTTAAAAGTGCCGAAAACGTTAATCTGGATAAAATTGTGGGCTATAAACAAGCTGGCAAAAAGATTAGTTATTTGGATTTTTATGATGAAAAGAAATAAAAATAAAACATATTTGTTATAAAAGTCTTAATTGCAAGTAGCTGACGAGATTACTATGTTTCAGTGGGGTTCGTATGAAATATATTGATTTAAAACGATTATCACTTTTATTATAAGATAATGAAATTTTTATTTGTAGAACTAAACTGCTGATAATAAGCACGTTTTTGTTACTGACAATTATATCATATTTAAAAATCATTTACATCTTTTATTTATATAAATGTAAAATAGCGTCTAGATTTAAATCTAGACGCTATTTATTTTCTCTTATTTTGTTTTTCTTGTTTCTAATTTATATATTCCAAATGCAATTACCGTTCCTATTGATGCAGTTATTAAT
>CALDPW010000072.1 GCA_937911885.1 uncultured Clostridia bacterium
TTTCCAATTTTATCTCTAGCATGCATAATAGTTGTATGATCTCTACCACCAAACAAAGCTCCAATTGCTGTTAATGGAATATTTAACATTTCATTAATTAGATAAACACACATTTGTCTTGGTTCAACAATTTCTTTATTTTTCTTTTTTCCAACCAAATCATCTTTTGTAACACTAAAATATTTGCAAACACAATCAATAATTCTATCGGCAGTTAAGTTTTGTTTAGATGTGTTTATAATATCTTTTAATGCTTCATTAACATCTTCTAGGGTTGCTGTTGGTTTTCCTAATAAGCTTGCATAAAAACAAACTTTACCAAGCATTCCTTCAAGTTCTCTAATGTTGGTATCACATTTTTCAGCAATTAACGAAATAACTTCATCCGAAACACTATATCTTTCTTGTTGAGCTTTCTTTTGTAAAATTGCAAGCCTGGTTTCGTAATCAGGAACTTGAATATCTTGCATAATACCCATACTAAAACGGCTTTTTAAACGTTCTTCTAGGTTTGAAATTTCTTTTGGGTTACGATCGGAAGCAATAATAATTTGTTTACCTTTTTGATACAAATCGTTAAAGGTATGAAAAAATTCTTCTTGTGTTCCGGCTTTATTTGAAATAAATTGAATATCATCAATCATTAAAACATCAATGTTGTTACGATATTTATCTCGGTATTCGGCATTGGCTTGTGATTTTGAACTTTTTAAGCTTTCAATATAATCATGAGTAAATTTTTCGCAGGTTACATATAAAACTTTAAGTTCTGGTCTGTTTTGTTTTAGGTAATTACCAATTGCATGTAGTAAGTGAGTTTTACCAAGACCAACACCACCATAAATAAATAATGGATTAATTTTATCAAATGGATGTTCTGCAACACCTCTTGCAGCAGCATAAACATATTTGTTACTATTTCCAACAACAAAGTTATCAAAAGTATATTTGTTATTAAAGTTAAAAATAGGATTTGTTTCGGCTGGTTTTTCTAGGCTTTGTTCTTCTAGTTTTTTAAAGTAGTTATCACGTTCTAGTGGATCTAGCACTTTAAAATCAATAATTTGTGGTTCAATTTCGTTTAAAGCTTCCTTAATTTGACCATAATGAAGTTTTAAAACCCTTGCTTTTGCTGATTCGCTTGATGTTGATAAATACATAACACCTTCGCTATAATCAATTGGAGCTAAAGATCTAATCCACAAATCATATGAAACAGCAGTAACTTCTCGTTGTAAAATATTACAAGCTTTTGCCCAAATGTCTTCAATGTTTAACATGATTTTTCCTTTTATATAGTATTTTTATATTTCAATTTTAATTTAAGAAAAATTAATTGTAAAGTGTTTTATTAGTTAACTTTGCCGTTTTCAACTTTTAAAATTTTGGCATTTACTTTTTCGTTAAATTCGGTGCAAGTTAAAATTGTTTGAAAATTAGAAATTTTGTTAAGTAGCTTATTTCTTCGGTTTTCATCTAATTCGCTCAAAACGTCATCTAACAATAATATTGGATATTCTCCCACATTGCTTTTAAAAACTTCTAATTCGGCAAGTTTTAAACTTAAAGCTGCACTTCGTTGTTGTCCTTGGCTACCAAAATGTCTAATATCAATGTTGTTAACAACAATTTTAATATCATCACGGTGTGGTCCAACAGTTGTGTAACCCAAATTTAAGTCTTTTTCAAACGATGCATTATAATCTTTTAATAAAAGTTCTTTAATTTGTTGTTGAGTTTCGCCAACTCTGCCAACATAACTAATTTCCATTTTTTCTAATCCATCGGTTAAATAACTATGAGCTTCGGTTGCATATTTTTTTAGTTTTTCAATTAATTTTAATCGTTCTAAAATAATATAACTACCTTGTTCGCTTAACTGTTCGTTCCAAATAGATAATGTTTCTTTAATGGTATCGTTATTATAAGATTTTAGTAGTTTGTTACGTTGTAATAATATTTTGTTATATTTGCTAAGCGCATAAAAATAATTTTTGTTAAATTGGCTTAAATCAATATCCATAAATCTTCTACGTTCATCAGGACTTTCTTTAACCAATTTTAACTCATCTGGTGAAAAATATATTGCATTAAATTCACCCATAAGTTCACCCAATTTTTTTATTGGAACTCCGTTTATTTTAATTGCTTTGTTTTGATTTGAAAATAAATATAGTTCAATTTTTTTGTTACCACTTTTTTTAGAAAAGTTAACAGTAATTTTTGAAATGTTTTGATTCCACAAAATTAAATCTTTATCACGATTAACTCGTGGACTTTTTCCAATGGCACATAAAAAAATAGCCTCAACCAAATTTGTTTTACCTTGTGCGTTTTTGCCTTGTAAAACATTAAGACCAGAATTAAAATTAACTATTTCGTGTGTGTAATTTCTATAATTTTTTAATTCAACACTTTTTATTTCCATAACTATATTATATCAAATTTAAATTGTTTTAAAAACCAAAATTAAAGCCTAATTCATATAAAATACTATTACATTTTTAAAGGAGTTATAATATGTGTGGTATTTTTGGAATAACAAGTTTAAATAATGTTATACCAAATGTTTTAGAAGGAATAAGTAATTTAGAATATAGAGGTTATGATTCGGCAGGAATTGGTTTTGTTGATAATGATAAAATTGAAACAATTAAACAGGTTGGTGAAATTAAAAATTTAATAAATATTGTTAAAAACAAAAATCCATTTTCAAAAACTTGTATTGCTCACACCCGATGGGCAACACATGGAAAACCCACAAAAAACAACGCTCATCCTTTTGTTAGCGAAAACAAACATTTTTGTTTGGTTCATAATGGTATTATTGAAAACTATGTTGAATTAAAAAAGGAATTAAATTGCAATTTTGTATCCGAAACCGATAGTGAAGTTGTTTTAAGGTTAATTGAAAAACATTATAAAAACAATATGTTGCAAACCTTAAATTATGTTTGTTCGTTACTTAAAGGAAGTTATGCGTTTGCAGTGCTTGATTTTAACAATCCAAATTGTATTTATGTAACCAAAAACTCCTCACCATGTGTTGTGGGGTATAAAAAGGGCGAAAGCAGGGTTTGTAGCGATATTAACGGAATTGGCGATGTAGATTGGGCAATGGTGTTAAACAATCAAAATATTGCAGTTTTAACACCAGAAAAAATAGTAGTTTATAACAACGATTTAAAACAAGTTGATTTAAAAAAAATAAAGGTGGAAAAATTAAATTTAAGTTCAAAAGGAAAATTTAATCACTTTATGATAAAGGAAATTTTTGAAATTCCTAAAAGCATAACAAACACAATTTTTAAATATTCAACATTTGAATTAATAAAAAAATCGTTACCAAAAAACTTAATAAAAAAAACAACCAACATACTTATTGTTGGATGTGGAACAGCATATCATGCAAGCCTTATGGGTAAAAAAATTTTAGAAGAAAATGTTAATGTTAACATAAAATGCGAAATAGCTTCGGAATTTATTTATTCGTCGGCAACACCTATTAAAGGAACATTAGCCATTTTTGTTAGCCAAAGTGGTGAAACAGCCGATACTATTAAAGCTTTAAAAATAGCAAAAGCATATGGCTTAAAAACTGTTGCAATAACAAATGTTAAAAATTCGAGCATAACATTTGTTGCAGATTATTGTTTATATACTTGTGCAGGTAGCGAGGTGGCAGTTGCAAGCACAAAAGCCTATGTTAGCCAGTTAGTAATGTTTTATTTGTTAGCAGAATACTTTAAGGTTGTTAAAAACGATTTTGAGTGTGATTTAATAAGTGAGTGTGCAAAAAAGCTTGGATTAATTAGCGAAAAAATTAATATAAACGAATTAAATAACATTGCCCAAAATGTTGCAAATGATATTTTTGAATCAAAAGATCTTTATATGATTGGCAGAAATTATGATTATGTTACTGCGCTTGAATCTAGCCTAAAATTAAAAGAAATCAGTTATATTCATAGCGAAGCATATCCTTCGGGTGAATTAAAACACGGCACACTATCGCTAATAGATGATAACACTTTTGTTTTTGCCTTTTTAACTAACAAGGAACTACTCGAAAAATCAACAAATAATGTTTTAGAAGTTATTAGCAGGGGAGCAAAAGCAATTGTTATTACTCAATACGATATAAAAATAAAAAACGCATATAAAATCATTAATTTAAACAAAATTGATGATTACTATATGCCACTAACAACCATTGTGTTAATGCAGCTATTAGCTTATTATGTAAGTGTTAAAAAGGGAATAAATCCTGATAAACCACGATCACTTGCAAAATCGGTTACTGTGGAATAAAAAAACGGGAATAATTTCCCGTAAAAAAACAAGCATTTTTTAACTAGGATAAATCCTACAAGGATATGTGTTTCAATATCGTAAATGCTTGTATAATTATTATATCACAAAATAAGTAAAAAATCAAAAAAAGGAAGTATTAATCGTTACTTCCTTTTTCTGTAAATTTAATTCTAGCGTTAAGTATTTTTTTGTATTTGTTAACTTCAATTATTAGTTGTATTAACTGAATGGTTAATGCTTCAATTGCACACCAGCAAAATACCCATGAAAAAACATTAAAAAACTCATAAACCAAATAGTTAAGTGGTTCAAACACAAAAATATCCAAACAAAGCATTGCAATTCCAATAAACAACATAACAATACCTGTTATAATGCAACGATTTACTTCATGTTTTTTCATGCTTACCTTTGATTCGTATGTATTTTTAAAAGCGTTAACAAATTCCTTTTCATCCAACACGCTTTGTTTTGGCTTTGAAAAATTAATTATTAAATTTGTTTTAATTTTGTGTGTGTTAGATATTTTTTCAATAGTGTCGCAAAGCTCATCTTGCAATAGTTCACTATTTGAAACACCATATTCGTTATAAATATTTTCATCATATAAATCAATTGAAAAACTTTTATTATCCATTTGTATCACCTAAAACTTATTTTTTTTATTTTATAACCAAAAACAAACATTAGTCAAACACCTTATTAAATTTAGCTTAAAATTAGCCCATATTGGCTTGAAACACAAAAATTAATATAATCTATCAATAAAATGGCATATAAGGCTTGTGAGTGCCTTTTTTAATGTTATATTAATATATATAATATATTATTTAATATAATTACTTTACTTATTATAATAAATTATGTTAATATATATATAGTTAAAGTTTACTTAAAAGGCAAAAATTTCTTTTAAGTAAAAATTTTTTTGTTTAAGTGAGGAAAAATTAATGGCAGAAATTTCAGAACGCGAATTAACCCACAGTGTTAAATACGACGAAACCGACATTCAAATTTTGGAAGGTTTAGAGCCTGTTAGAAAACGTCCTGGTATGTATATTGGTTCAACCGATGTTAGAGGACTTCATCATTTGGTTCAAGAAATTGTTGATAATAGTATTGACGAAGCTTTGGCTGGATACTGTGATCACATTGAAGTTATTTTAAACAAAAACGGAAGCTGCACAGTAACCGATAATGGCCGTGGTATTCCATGTGGTCTTATTAAAAAGGAAGGCAAAAGTGCTGTTGAGGTAGTTTTAACAAAACTTCATGCTGGTGGTAAATTTGGTGGCGAAGGTTACAAAATTAGTGGTGGATTGCACGGTGTTGGTTTAAGCTGTGTTAATGCATTATCTGAATGGTTAGATGTAACAGTTTATCAAGGTGGAAAAATTCACAATCAACTATACAAACGTGGTATTCCACAATTTCCACTAGAAGTTACTGGTAACACCGACAAAACCGGAACAGTTGTAACATTTATGCCAGATGCAACAATTTTTGATACTATCGAATTTGATTTTAACGAAATTAAAAATCGTTTTAGAGAAATCACATTCTTAAATAAAGGTTTAAAAATTACTTGTTCTGATATGCGTGGTGATGAACCTATTGAGGAAACATATCAATATCTTGGTGGTATTGTTGAATTTGTTGATTATTTAAATCGCAACAAAGAAAAACTTTTCCAAGAACCTGTTTATATTAATGTTATTAACGAAACTAGCGAAGTTGAAGTTGCTTTTCAATATAACAACGGCTATAACGAATTAATTAATAGCTATGCAAACAATATTAAC
>CALDPW010000073.1 GCA_937911885.1 uncultured Clostridia bacterium
ATCTCTTCCAACTTCTAATAATTCTTTTGCGTTAGAAATTTCGAATGGATATTGTTTTGTTCCATTTGCAACTCTAACTGAAATATCAACATAAACAGTTGGTTCAACATATCCAGTTTGTAAATTTTGAACATAACTATCTTCTGCCGCAATTCTTAACGCTGTTCTACCTGCATTAATATATGGTTTTACAACAATTGTGTTTGAAATAATTCGATTGTTACTATCAACACCACTAACAATTTTAGCAATACTTGTATCTTGAATATAAGCTGTTAAGGTTTTGTTATGTGCAATTGATGGTTCTAGTTCAAAGCTTAATTCTGCGCCATCGCCAATAATTTCATCGCCATTGATTTCAAAATCTCTCGAATCAAAATAAATGCCCTTTTCATCAACACTAGCAATAATATTTGTAACTTTTTGTGCGTATTGAATTTTTACGCTAACATTTGAAGTTATTGTTGGTTTGCTATATTGTGTTAAACTTGCACTAATTGTAACAATTAAATCTTGTTGTTTATAAATTTGATTAATTAAAATTTGTTCGGTAAACGAAATGTCATAATTAATAACATCGGCCAACTTTTGTTTGTAGGCAGCGCTTTGTTCAGCAATTACCAAACATTTGTTGTTATCTACATCTGGAACAATTTTCACAAAGTCACTAACCAAAAATTCAACTGTGTAAATTGATCCATTTTCCCTTTTACCTTGATATGATGCAACAACTCTGTCTTTATCTAAGATTTCAAACGAAATATCAGGTTTAACCGAATCGGTTGGTGATACAGCATTTGTTGGGAATAGTTTTAAATTTAAATCAATTTCGCTTTCAACTATTTTAAAGTAACCAAGCGAGTTCTTTTCGTAAATTGTTGATTCAAGTGGAGTTAATTGAATGCTTGTTACTGGCTTGATGATATTTAATTTAATAGTTTTGGTTAATGTTACCCACATTCCATCGCTATTATATCCAGCAACAACAAAGTTTAAGTCAATAGGAACCTCGGTTTTAATGTTTCCTGCTGTGATAAATGGAGTTCTAATTCCGTTATAGTTTCTATATTCAACGTTAAAGTAGTTACGGTTAACAACAACAGTAACATTATCATTGTAGTTAACTTCTTTAATAACTTGTTGTTCGTTTTCGGTCATTACAACATAGTTATAAATATTAATTCCAACTGTTGAATTAACAGCCATTGTAAATGCATTTTGAGTGGTATAAGTTTTTGATAAAACATATGCTTCTGGTGTTTCAACTTCGTTTGAAAGCATAATCGAAACTTCGCCACCTTCTTGAATACCAATATAGTATTCTGTAACATCGCTTGCCTCATAAACAGCATTGCGACTTTCGTCATCTTCTAATAATTCGGCATGCACTTTATGTTGAGGAATCTCTTCGGCTGAATAAACAACAGGAACAAAAACCTCAATTCTAATGCGTTTTGTTATATAGTTTGTTGTTTGAATTACAAAATCAACAGTAACTTGTTTTGGTTGCAAATAAGGAACCACTACAATACGATTACGGAATCTTGTTGTTTCACTTATTCTGTATTCAAGCATGAAGTATTCGTTATCGAACACATTAAAGTCAACATTTGTTTCGCCATTAACAGCAATCACTGTTACCGATTTAATCATGCTTTGCAAATCAACTTTTTGTTCATTAATTGTTCCAACAACAATTTCATATACAGCTTCTGGTTCGCCTTCTCCACCTTCTCCACCTTCTGGATCTGGAGCTTCTGGGCCCTCTGGTCCTTCAATGCCAACAGCTTTACCAGTTATTGCATTAATCTTAATTGGTGAAGTTGTTTGGAATCCCAAATCGGTAATACCAGCTTGCGCAACAAGTGGAATTTCGGTTGTAACTGTGTATGTTTTGTAACCTGTGGTTACTGTTGTTGGTGCCAAGTTATAAGAATACTTAATCACCAATTTTGGACATCCATCTTGGAATGGATTAGTAATAACTGTTTGTAAATCGTTAAAGCTGTAATTATGCTTAATAAAAATTGTTGTTCCTGTTGTAAGCGGAGATTCGCTAGTTACAGCCATGTTGTTTCTTAAATAAATTTCGAAACCACGCTTTCCGTTTGTGTCTGGAGCATTTTCAACAGTTGCATACATTTTAAAGTCTGTTGAATTTGGATCAATAAACACAGTTAATGGTGTTCCTAAAATGCTTCCACCATAAACGTTATAAATTGGAACATATCCATCAACAACACTGTTTCCACTTTCGTCTGTAACAGCAATTGCTTCACCAAAAGTTTTTACTGTTACTCTAATTTTTAGTGTGATGGTAAATAATCCTTCAAAACCAGCGCGATCAATATATAAATTAAAAATCTCTTCGGTTTTGTTTGAATTTATTTGTTGGTTAATAAAATAACGTTTGTATGGATATGTTTCTTCAACTCCACCATAGCTTTGACGATCAACATCCTTAACCATTTCTTGAACGTTAATAACATTTGATGATGCATTATCTAAACTGGTTGTAATTGTGTATTGTTTATCAGTTAAATAAGAATCACCAATTTTGATTTTTAATTCACGAGAGAAAATAAATGGTTCGGTTGAGTTTTGACCTAAAATAATATCATATAAATTATCTTTTTGAGATGTAGGCACCAATGTTATATCAGAAGTGCTAGCATCAGAATTTGTTGATAATACAATTTGAGATACATCTACAACATCAATTACATAAATCTTAACAACTTGTGTTCTTATTTGGTTGTTATAATCGCTAACAGCATAAACATTAACATATTTTATGCCATTTTCATCTTTTGGATATGTAAGAGCATGTTTTGAAATAAGTTTGTTTCCTTCAATTTTTGCATAAGTGGTTTCATAAATTCCACCCGTTTCATCTTTTTGAATCTCATTTCCGGAAAAATCTTCAATATAAAACTTTGTTTCAGTTTGATTAGTTCCTTGTGGCAAGAATGTTAAGTATTGACTTAAATCAACTTCGCCACCAAACTTAAC
>CALDPW010000074.1 GCA_937911885.1 uncultured Clostridia bacterium
GTAAAAAGCCACACCAAATTTATGCAGGTGGCAGAGCAAGTACAAAAACAAGTCAAATTGCAATTAAAATAGATGAATTTAATTTAGAATATACTGAATGTAATGCGATAATAATTAAGCGTTATCAAAATACGATTAGAAATAGTGTATTCAAAGAAATTAAAAGGGCATTGAAAAGATTAGGTTTGCAAGAAGATATTGACTACAAAGCAACAGTTAGCCCATTCCAAATACATATATTTGAAACCGGCAATAACATATACTTTGCTGGTGGCGATGACTATGAAAAAGTAAAAGGTTTTATTGATGAAGACGCACCAATTAAATTAGTATGGTTTGAAGAACTTACTGAATTTGATGAACCAGACCAAATAGACCAAATTGTTGCAACATTCTCTCGTGGTAATGATGACTGGTTTTGTGTATTATATTCATACAACCCACCTAAAAACAGATTCCACTGGGTAAATGTATGGGCTGATAAAATGAAACTGCGTGATGATGTTTTATATTCACATACGGATTATCGGACAGTGCCTAAAGAGTGGCTTGGTAAAAAGTTTATTGAAGAAGCTGAAAGATTAAAACAATATGATGAAAAACGTTATAGATGGATTTATCTTGGCGAAGTAATAGGTATTGAGGGGCTTATATATAACCCTGATTTGTTTATAATTGAAGAACCAAATTATATAGAAAAAAACAAATTAAGAATATTGTATGTTGATTTTGCTATTGACTGTGGACACCAAACATCGGCAACCTCTTGTGGTGCTTATGGCTATGCAACTGATGGGCGTTGGTATAGACTAGACACTTACTATTATTCACCACACGAAAAGTCGAGAAAAAAAGCACCAAGTGAATTAGCACAAGACATATTTGATTTTAGAAATAATATTTGTAAAAAATACAATACAATAGTTGATACTGAAACAATAGATAGTGCAGAGGGTGCGTTGAGAAACCAATATTTTGCGATGTTTGGTATTAAACTAACGCCAGTTAACAAGGGTAAAGACAAAGAAGAACTTATTGAAAAGTGGGATATGGTCCCATTTGAATTGAATGTCCTAGATAAACGACGTACAGTTTGTGAGAAGTTGGTGTCTTTACTACGTTTCTCCTTTACACCTCAGCCCATTGAAGGATTAAAAGAGAAAATTCGTCATTTTTATGATCTTCATGCTCTGTCAAACGACCAAGAATGTCGTACTTATCTTAATAGTGATTTTGTATCAGACTTAAATGAACTATGGAAACACGATCAAGCGGTCTTTGATACCCCAGAAGGTTGGCAAGGGCATGATATCGAAGATGCTCCTTTGCTTAAGAACTTTCCACAACTTTGGAAAGAGTTAAGTACTCATTATTCCAACGAACTTAGTCAACTAGCATATCGTCCTATACCGTTGCCGGAAGAAATAGAGGAAAGTATATCTAAGATTCTTAATATAGTTCAAATACATTAGGAACTATTGTCTCTTATAGCATGTTAAGAGAGAATGTTTATGATTTGTTATGTGGAGAAATTACGAGAATAGTTGTATGATGTAATCTTAATTGAAAAAATGATTAAGTATTTAATTAACTATTTGTTAACAAATTGTGCCGATGAACTTAATTTCTTTAATCAATTTGTTGATAATGGTTTGCTTGAAAGATTAAACAATGTGGTTAACAGCGAATTTAAAAGAGTTAGCTATACCGATGCAATAAAAGTTTTGGAACAAAATAACGATAAGTTTGAATTTAAAGCGTTCTGGGGTTGTGATATGCAATCCGAGCACGAAAAATATTTGTGCGAACAAGTTTATAAGTGCCCAGTGTTTGTAACCGACTATCCAAAAGAAATTAAAGCTTTTTATATGCGTTTAAACGATGATAACAAAACCGTTAGAGCGTGTGACTTGTTGGTTCCTGGAATTGGTGAAATGGTTGGTGGTAGCGAACGTGAAGAACGTTTAGATGTTTTAAAAACTAGAATTGCCGAATGTGGATTAAAAGAAAAAGATTATTGGTGGTATATTAATCTACGTAAATATGGATCAGTTAAACATAGTGGTTATGGCTTGGGATTTGAAAGATTTTTAATGTATGTTACTGGCGTTTCAAACATTAGAGATGTTTTATTGTTCCCTAGAACACCAAAAAATTGTGATTATTAAAAAAATGGCTTTTGGCCATTTTTTTGTTTTATATTCGCAATTAATAAAAAATGCTTTTTGGTATATTTTGACAAGTTTTGTTAAAAATTTTTTTACAGAGTTGACAAGTTATTTAATTATAGACTAAACTTAAATTGTAATTAATATATTACAAAAGAATTATAATTAAGGAGAGGAACTATGAAGGGTTTAATTAAAGCATTTGACGGACTTCCAAAGATTGTTAAATTCATCCTTGCATTACCAGTATTGGATATTGTTTGGGCTATTTATCGTCTTTGCAGAAGCTTAAACAAAGGTAGCGTTCTAGGAATTGTTCTTGCTGTTATCATGTTATTTGTTTGCCCAGCAATTTTCTGGCTAGTTGACATGATTACAATCGTTCTTATGAATAGAGTTCTTTGGATTAATTAATTATAAAAAAAGGAGCACCCCAAGTGGTGTTCTTTTTTTTACACTTTTACAAAAAGGTAAAAATACTAAAATTAATGGTTTTAGTTTGAGTATTTTTTTAATAATTGATATTATGTTAATAGTTTAAATAAATATTATATTAAGGTTTTCATATGAAGAGATTAGCAGGTTATTTAAAACATTATTTATTAGAAGTTATTTTGGCACCAATGTTGAGATTAATTGAAACAGTTGCCGAACTTATTATTCCAATGCTTGTTGCTGCAATGATTGATGTTGGTGTTACCAACAAAGATATAAAATTAATTTATACCTATGGTGGAATAGTGCTAGCATTAAACGTTGTTGGTATTATTTGTGCTATTGTGTGTCAAAAAATGGCAGCAAAAGCATCTAGTGGTGTTGCTGTTAGATTGCGCAGTGATTTGTTTTCGCACATAACAACCTTTTCACATGCTGAAATTGATAAATATTCAACTGCAACTCTAAACAACCGTTTAACTCACGACGTAACTCGTATTAGACAAGCTATTTCGCAAGTTATTAGAACTGTTACTCGTATTCCATTTTTGTTAATTGGTTCGTTGATTATGGCGCTAACAATAAACTTAAAATTAAGTTTAATTTTCTTGGTGGTAGCTCCAATTATTTTTGCAGTTGTGTGGTTTTTGTTAAAAGCAACTGTTCCATTGTATGATAAAACACAACGTCACCTTGATAAAGTTTCGGATGTTACTCGCGAAAACTTGCAAGGAACCAGAGTTATTAGAGCATTTAACAAACAACAATACGAAGAAGATCGTTTTACCAGTTCGGCAAAAGATTTGATGAAATCTAGTATTGATGTTTCAATTGTTTCAACCTTGTTAAACCCATTAACTGCAATTATTTTAAACTTTGCCATTGTTGCAATTTTGTGGTTTGGAGCAATTGATGTTAACTTGGGTATTTTAACAACTGGTAGTATTGTTGCGTTTATTAACTACTTAAAACAAATTGGAGCATCGCTTGTGGCTCTTGCAAATGTTATTATTGCATTAATTAAAGCTATTAACTGTAATGCTCGTATTAATGAAGTGTTTGCAACAAAAAGCACAATTAACGATGTTAAAAATCCTTATGTAATTGGCGATTTTGATAGAGAAAACAGCCAATATGCTATTGAATTTAACGATGTATCGTTTGAATATAAGGATGCAAGCAAACCGGCTATTAACAATCTATCAATAAAAATAAAACGAGGCGAAACCATTGGTGTTATTGGTGGAACTGGTAGTGGAAAATCTACACTGGTTAACTTGGTTCCTAGGTTTTATGATGCAACAAAAGGTGAAATTAAAATTTATAACAAAAACATTAAAGATTTAAATGTTATTAAATTGCGTGATATTATTGGAGTTGTTCCTCAAAGAGCAGTGTTGTTTTCTGGAACCTTGCGTGAAAATATGCAATGGAAAAAACGTGATGCATCTGATGAGGAAATTTATAGAGCAATCGAAATTGCACAAGCAGCCGATTTTGTTAAAGATTTGGATGGCAAACTTGATTTTAAAGTTCAGGCTGGTGGTAAAAACTTTTCGGGTGGACAACGTCAACGTTTAACAATTGCTAGGGCATTGGTTGGAAATCCTGAAATTTTAATTTTAGATGATAGCGCTAGTGCTCTGGATTTTGCAACCGATGCTGCACTTAGAGCTGCAATTAAACACAACACAAAAAATATGACAGTGTTTATTGTGTCGCAACGTGTTAACTCTGTTAAAAATGCTGATAAAATTATTGTGTTAGAACATGGTAATATTGTTGGAATTGGCACACACGACGAATTAATAAACAACTGCGCAATTTATAAAGAAATTAGCGATTCGCAAACAAAATAGGTGAAATTATGAAAGAAAAACAAAAAAAGGATGAAGTTCTAAAAAGTAGAACAAAAGTAACAAAAGATGAATCACCTTATGCACAACAAAAAAGATTTCGCGAAGTTCAAAAAGCAATAAAAGAGCTTCCTCCACCTTCGTTTAACGATCCAGAACAAGCACAACCAACACCAGTTGAGGAGCGAATTGTTTATTCTTCGCTTCGCAAGTTGGATACAACTCGTCACGAATCACGTTTAAACAACATGGGTGAAAAATTAATTGACCCACAACCAATTTTAGGACCAGTTAAAGGCGCAAGGTTAGAACGCATTCACAGAACACCTCGCAAAAAACAAAAAATTGCAAAAAATGTTTTCAAGTTTGTTGGAAAGCATTGGGTGTGGATGGTTTTATCAATTATACTTTCGTTTGTAACTTCGTTTTTAGAATTATTAGTTCCTGTTTGGTCTGGTAAAGCTATTGATTGTATTGTTGGACAAGGACAGGTTAACTTTTCGCAACTATCAACAACATTAGTTTGGTTGGCCGCAACAGCTGTTGCCTTTACCTTAACTCGTTGGGCAACAAACATTACCGAAGGTATTTTGGGTTATAAAACATCTCGAAGCATTAGAGAAGCTTTGTTTAACAAGTTTAACAAAGTTCCACTAAAATATATTGATGGTAGTTCGCAAGGCGACTTGCAAAGCCGTATGATTAACGATGTTGAAGATATTACCGATGGTTTTATTGAAGGTTTAACCAGTGCACTAGATTGCTTGGTTACCATTGTGTTAACAGTGTTCTTTATGGTTTCGATTGATGTTTCAATTTCGACAATAGTAATTTTGTTAACACCAATATCAGTTCTTATAACAGCATATATAGCAATTAAATCCGATAAATTTTTCCGTAAAAATGCAAAACTAAATGGTGATATGTCGGGAAACATTGTTGAAATGATTGGTAACGAAAAGATTTTAAAAGCTTTTAATTACGAAGATGATGCTATCGAAAAATTTAACAAAATAAATTACGAAGTAGGTGCTACTGCCGAAAAACTTAACTTTTATTCTGGTTTGTCGGCACCATTTGCAAGATTTTTAAATAGTATTATTTATGGCATTGTTGCAATAATGGGAACCATAAAAGCAATTAATGGTGGAATTTCGGTAGGTAATATTTCCACATTGTTGCAATATGCAAACAAATATGTTCAACCATTTAACGAAATTTCGGATGTGTTTACCGATGTTCAAACAGCATATGCCGCTGCTCGAAGAGTATTTAACGTTCTTAACATCGAAAACGAAGTTAGTGATGCTAACAACAAAGTATTAAACGAGTGCGATGGCACAGTTGAAATAAAAAATGTTTACTTTAGCTACACCCCAGAAAAAAAGCTTATCGAAAACTTAAATGTTAAAATCGAAAAAGGTTGGAAGGTTGCCATTGTTGGACCAACTGGATGTGGAAAAAGCACAATGATTAACTTGTTAATGCGTTTTTATGATGTTAACAAGGGTGAAATAAGGGTAACAAACGAACCAATAACCGAAATTACACGTGCAAGCTTGCGTGATAAATATGGTATGGTTTTGCAAGATACATGGTTGTTTAAAGCAAGTATTAGAGATAATATTGCATATGGTAAGCCAGATGCAACCCTAGAAGAAATTAAGGAAGCTGCAAAACTAGCTCATGCTCACGAATTTATTATGGCGATGGAAAATGGTTATAACACCATGATTAACGAAAATGGTGATAACTTATCGCAAGGTCAAAAACAATTAATTTGTATAGCTAGAATAATGTTGTTAAAACCACCAATGTTAATTTTGGATGAAGCAACTTCCAATATTGACACCAGAACCGAATTACAAATTCAATCCGCGTTTAAAACCATTATGAAGGGCAGAACAAGTTTTGTTATTGCTCACAGACTTTCAACAATCAAAAATGCAGATTTAATTTTAGTGCTTAAAGACGGCGA
>CALDPW010000075.1 GCA_937911885.1 uncultured Clostridia bacterium
GTTCAACTTGGTTAACTGCACCAACAATTGGAAGTGTTAATGATGTTAATTCTTCGCCATTAAATTGAGTTAAAATTTTAAATTTAGCATATTTAGAAGTTGTGTCGTAAAGCACATAATCTTGTCTGCTATCATTATATATATATGTTCTAACTGAAACAAACTTAGATGCAAACAAGTCTCCACCATTACCACCTGTTAATGAAATAATATTAGCAGGACTTCCTTTTGTGTATAATGGTTGATTTTGATCTTGTAGAACATATTGTTCACTAGTGATTGTTGTATTTACTCCACTATATGTGTGACCAATTGTTGCATTTTCATCTTTTGTTGTGTCATAAGAACTACCTTCGGCATTGTTTCCATTAATAGCATACAATAACGAAGCATTAAGCTTAATTGTGAACCAAGCAGAATCTCCTAACGATTCAAGAGCTGTTACGCCATCAGCAAATCCGGCAATAAACTTAACTCTAACAGCAATAGTAATTGCTGAGCTGATTGATTCGGTGTTAAGTATTCCCTTTTTAATATTGTTCTTTTGTTCTTCTGATGTGAATAAACTGTTGAACAATTCAATTTCATCAATTACATCTTCGTAATATTCTAAACTAATTAATTGATATAACAATCCACTCTTGTTTCCATTAGCATCAATAGTTTGATCTGTTAAATCTTCTACTGAAACATCTTGGCCTGTAGTTGCGTTTGTAATTGTTATAAATGTTGAAGGGTCTTGTCCATATTTGTTAAATAAATCAACAATTGAACCCGAAGTTTCTTCAACGTTTCCATCAACATTTAAGCTTATTATATAGCCGGCAATAACTTGAATAGAAATTTGGATTCCATCAATAGCATTAACTTCGTATTCGGTATATGTTCCATCACCATTTGATAGGTAATAATACATTTTTAAGTTAATGGTTTTTGCTTCGAATACATTAGCAGGAGTGAATATTGTTTTTGGAGTTTTTTCGGTTATTGTTCCATCTGCAGCTTTAACTCTAATTGCAGTTGCAGCAGCAGCTGGTTGTGTGTTTGCATAAGTAGAACTATTTGCATCAACTTCAAAGCTTACAATTTGATCTTGCCATACACCTGAAATTTCACGTTGAGCTTTATATTGTGTTGCTAAGTCAATTTGTCCATTATTTGCCTTTGTTGTGCTTGTTACCAAGTTAGAAGCAGGTTTTATCAAGTTAACTGAACTCTTTACTATAATATTATAGGTTTGAGCTCTGCCACCAAATGGTGAAGAAATTGAAAGAACTGCATCGGTATCGGTTGTAATATAATCAGCATATAAGAACAACTTGCCATCTGATGTTGGCATTGCACTTGATACTTTGTTTCCATTTTCATCTAAGAAATAAATTGGAGCTCTTGCAATATCACTGTTTGCAACAGTATATGTGCAATATTTTGCAAGTTTATTATCGGTATCAAGGTTTGCTATAACTCTATATTTTCTGTAAAGTTGATTACCTGAGCCATCAACTTCTTGAATATAGTTGTCACCTACCAATCTGTAAACAGGCAAGCCTGATTCGCTAGTTGGTGTTAAATTTTGTAATAAATCTACTGATTCGCCACCTGTTAATACAAGAGCGCTCTTTTCGCCAACATTATTAACAACTAAAATATCATTGCCACCAGCATCTTTCTTTTCGGTGTAGAATTCATAAACCACACTGCTTTGAATTAGAGTTAAATCTAACGAGCTGTTAAGTTGTTGAATGTATCCTGCATTTGTTTGATACAAACCTAATGTGCAAGTTAATTTAACCTCAACGCCAGTTTGTGAACCTTTTTTAATGTCAATAATTGGTTTAAAGAAGTAATATACATCCGGATTTCCATCATTATCGTTATCATCTGGATTTCCATCATTATCAAGATCTTGGGTTGTGGATTCAATTACTGTTCTAACAGTTATATAATCCGAATTACTTTCGCCCATTTTTGTTAAGCTGCCATCTGCAAATGTTACATGCCAATTCACCCCAATGGTGCTACCATTATTTGGATTAAATACACGATTTATGTAACCATTTACATATTTTGAATTAGCATAGCTTGAATCAATTTTGTCGCCATATGATCCATCTGTGTTAATTAAATCGTTAGAATAATCTAAATCAATTCCAAATTCTCTTTCGGAATTAACCATTGTTCCATCAGATGCTGCTGTGCTAGCTCTCCATTCAATACCAGTAAGTGATGTTATTTGAGGTCTTAAAATAAATGTATTAGCATAAACAAAACTTTCTTCTTGTGGTTCAACTGGTTCAGCTTCAGGATCACCTGGATCCATACCAGGATCATTTTTAGTAAATGTTTCGGTAAAGTTTGTTTTAATATCAAACTCTGTTATTGTTGCATAGTTAACTTTCATGTTAACTGTTGATCTTTGTTGACTTAACACGCCGTCTAACAATCCAACACCTTTTGCATATAAGTCTAATGTTCCGGTGTTAGAGTTTGTTGCTGTTTTATCGATTAGTGCATTAATATCAATTTCCCACAAACCAGTTGTTCCGTTTACTCTAAACGAATCTGCAAGTGGAAGTTCAATGTATTGTCTAACACTGCTTACATTAATTTTAACCAATCTTTCAGCTTCTGCTCTATTCATGGCATATCTAATGTTTGATAAGTAATCAACGCCATCGTCACTTGGATATGCAGCTGTGTTAACAGCACCATCTGGAGCTAGAATATAACCTGTTGCATATAATGTATAAGCTTCGTCAGCTAACAATTTAACTTGAGGTATTAGCTCTCCACCAGTGGTTGGAACGTTTCGTAAATCATATGTAGGAACGTCTAATGAATTGTTTTGAGTATAGAAGTTAACATTTTCCAAATAATATTCGGTTGTTAATTCTAGATATGTTGCAGAACTTAAATTTGATGTTCTAGCAATAATTACATAGTTGGTAAAGTTTTGGTTTAAAACATAGTCATGAGTTGATGAATCATATACATATTGTGCTTCACCATTGTTATCAACAGCAAAACCTTCGTGGTTGGTTTTTACTACTGCTGCAAAAATTCTTAAAGGATCATTGTCGGAATAAACATTGCTTGCATTAATTGCTTCAAGTATTGTTTTTCCACCTTCGGTATAAGCAATTTCGTATGCCGAAATTGTATCGCCACTTTCAGTAGGCATTTGATATGCTCTTGCACTACCAGTGTTGCTTAATTTAATTTTAAAGTAATCACTTCTTGCCATTCCATCACTAGATAATGTTTTTGCTGATTCGGTATCAACAAACCATTTAACCATGTTATAGGTTGGCACTTGATTGTTTTGACCAACTAAATTATAAGCATTTTCAGTTAATTCTTGTTTATGAACGGCTGTTCCAATTTGTTGATTGTTAACAACCATTGTTGTGTTAATTCCATGATCTGTTTTAAAATCGAAACTTGCAATGGCAACCTCGGTTATATCAACTGAAAAATCGTGATATATACAATCATCAGTGTAAGCACCATTTATATTTTTTGGAAGATAAACTCTTAATCTAACATTGCGAACTTTGTCTTCTGCACTAACAGGGTTAATACATGTTAACTTCCAAATTGGTTGTTCTAAATTAGATGGATTTTCAATTTCGAACACATAATTGTTTAAATCAAATTGTTCGTATTCATCAGTGCTAGATGGACCATTGTTCATAATGCACATAAGTTTTAATTCACGCATTCTATAAACAAGATCGGCACTACTAAAATCAATTGTGTTAGTTGGGTTAAGAGTTAAACCAAACATGTTCATTAATTCGGTATCATTTAATTGAACCGGTGTTCCATGTAATGCAAATTTAACAGGTTCACCACTTGCCAAACTTGATGACATGCTTGCTACTTCAATTGTTTCAATGTTGTAATCTTTTGAAACTTCAACAAACAAATAATATATTGCAGCTTCATATTCTTGGTTAATATCATTAATAACAACTTTGTTTTCACCAGTTGTTGCATCAGTTTGTGTTACCGATTCAATAAATGCTGCACCACTATTAAATGTTGTGTTTTGATATGTAAATGAACGGGTGTCGGAAATAATATAAGTTTTGTATTTATCTACATATGCACTAAGATCGCTAAAGAATTGAGCTCTGCCACCTTCAACTTGATATTTAGCATCAGTTAAAGAAATATAATCTTCTTGCATTTCGTATGTTCTTAATGCTTTAGCTGTTAATGTTACAGGTCTGTCTGTGCTACTATAAGCAATAGCTTCAAACATTAAGTAATTAACAGGTGCACCCAAATCAATTGTTTGACCGTTATATATATGAGTTCTAGTGGTTAGGAATGGATCATGGTCGTGTGCAATATAATCTGGACAATAAAAACCACTACCTTGAACACCTGTGCCATTGTTTTTTACCTCTAAATTTGAAGGGATAGCACTAGTTAATGTAATATTTTTATAAGCAGTTGATAAATTAACGCTTGGATAAATTGCATTTTTTGGATCTGTGAAAGCATAGAATTTAATATCTTGCGAACCAGAAGTTAATTCCTTGCCATCAAAATTGGAAACTAATTTTAATCCATTTGTTGGAATTGGAACATCTACTAAAACTTGCAAATTCTGTTCGGTTGAAACTAATTGTGTTTTTGCTTGTAGTATTACTTCACCACCAATATTAACCCCATTAGCATTTTTTACCACTTCAACAGTAAATTCTTCACCAGCCTTTACTTTTGCAGGAAACTTTAAAATACCGGTTGCATTTGGAACAACTAGTTTAAGATCTAAATCTAATACATTTGCGTTTG
The DNA here is from genome assembly GCA_937911885.1 of uncultured Clostridia bacterium. Taxonomy (GTDB): domain Bacteria; phylum Bacillota; class Clostridia; order Christensenellales; family UBA1242; genus UBA6345. The sequence continues at coordinate 4,807 of CALDPW010000075.1, forward strand.
CAGGTGTATAATTAATTTTAGCTTTAAAGTTATCTACAACTCTGATTGTTGATGGATTATCGTTTTCGGTTGTAAATTCAGTTTCCCAGCTAAGTGTTTCGATTTGAATAGGATCTGTGTTAAACACACCAGATATTGCAGCAATTGCAACTGCAACACCAAACAAACCAATAATGCTTGCTAGGCCAATTCCTAATATTTTAAAAAGACGACCAACAACGCTGGTTTTCTTTTTTCCTTCTTCAACAGGTTTGGTTGATTTGGATTCGTCTTTTTTTGTGTCTT
>CALDPW010000076.1 GCA_937911885.1 uncultured Clostridia bacterium
ACCATCTTTAAAATCAATACTAATAGCATCATCGATATCCTTAGTATCATCACCATCTATAGTAAATATTACTTTATCAGTAAGATCTGTTCTACCATATCTATCTTTATCTAAAACTTCCTCTGGAGTAGCTTCAGCTTGATCTAAAGCATCTTGAGGGAAAGCATGGAATATTTCATACTTAGCAGCAATAGTTAAAATATCTTGTTGAGCATCATCTTTATGACAAATATGTTGAGCAACTTTACCAATGTATTTATTCTTTCCTAAATCATCAATATATGCCACTTTAAATCACCCTCTATATATTAATATTCTACAAAAGTATGCCATTTTACTTTTTATTTTAGAAATTTTTTTAGCGTTGACATTACCCATCGATATAAAACACCTTTCAATTTTAATTTATAATAAAATTTGCATAGCAACAAAAAACGACCAAAATTAATAATCTTGATCGTTTGCATAAATTTATTGCATATTACATTTGCATAGTATAATTTTTTATTGTTTGATTTCTTTTTTTATAAATTTTTCAATTTGATTAATTGCATGTTTTGCATATAAAATTGAAAATGACTTATATTTTGATGTGTAGGCAAAATCTTGCTCATCAATTGTTTTATAATCTTTTAAATTTTTATTACGCAAATAATTAATAATATTAATTACAGTTTGTTCTGATTCATCAACAAAAATATTGTTAGGAACATTATAAAGAATAGTTTCAAACACTTCAAATTCAACGTTTGGAACATTTTTTTGTTGCATGAACATATTTTTAAAGCAAATTAAATAGTTATAAAATAATCCGTTTGTATTATTATCTTTTTCAATAATATTGTTTATGCTAATTAAAGGGTATTCAATTTCAACTTGGGTTAATTCATCATTATAATAAATTACACCATTTTGACCTTGTTCGTTGGTATAACTAAAACAAGGAATAACTCTTAACATATAGTTTTCAAACTTTCCTTCAATTTCTTCATTATAAGAAATGTTAACTGAATATTTGTCAACCCATAAGTTTGTGTTAGAATCAAACATTGTTACATATTGATGGAATAAACCTTCTTTAATATCCTTTAATGTTAAATGTAAGTTTTTAATTTTTTTATCTTTAACTCTGCGATTAAATTTTTTATCTTCAATAGCTTTAATATTTGCTGGTTGATTAATTTCGACATATAGAGTTATGTAACTTGATTTGCTTGTGTTGGTGTTAAAAATAAAGTCATCATAATAGAAATACTTAAAGTTATCAGGTTTAAACATAACTTTATCTGAAAAATAATCATTAACAACTTGTTTTGATAATTCCAAAAAGTTTTCGTTAATTTCTTCATAATTTACAGTATTTGTTGTAAATAAAAAATTACTTAGATTTAGCATTTTTTGCCTCACAAAATATTTATTTTATATAATTTTAACACATATATATTAAATTGTCATTAAATTAATTTTGTTAAATTAGTTAAAATGTTATAATTATTGTATGAAAAACAATGATTATTTTAAATCTCGAGATGAGGATAATATTTTTAAAGTTAGGGAACTCCTACTGGAACTACCCTCTTTTTGTGGCCAATTTTTTATTGGCGTGCAAAACCAAACAACGCCTTTAACTCGTTTAGGCTATGCTAGGGATTTAAAAATATTTTTTGATTTTTTAGTTACTAACACTCAAGAATTTTATGGAATTAATGTTAGCGAATTTACTATTGATCATTTAAACAAGTTAACATCTGTTCATTTAGAAATGTTTTTAGATTATTTAACTGTTTATAAACAAAATGGCAAAACATATCGAAATGGTCATAAAGGTAAAGGTAGAAAATTATCTAGCATTAGAGCCATGTTAAAATATTTTTTCAAAAAAGAAAAAATCAATTCAAATGTTGGTAGCAAAGTTGATACACCAAAATATCACGAAAGTGAAATTATTCGACTTGAAATTGATGAAATGGTTAAAATGTTAAATGTTTCTGAAAATGGAAGTGCAAATTTAACCAAAATGCAACAATCTTTTCAAAAGCACACAAATGTTAGAGATTTTGCTATGATAAGTTTGTTTTTAGGAACTGGCATACGTATTTCAGAATGTGTTGGGTTGAATGTTGAGGATATTGATTTTAATAATAATGCTTTCACAGTTACACGCAAAGGTGGAAATAGAGTTATTTTATATTTTAATGATGAAGTTGCAGATGCTCTTAAAAAATATTTAGATGAAAAATGGCTTGAACATAGATCAAAAATAAAAGAATTGCCAAAGGATGAACGAGCTTTATTTATTAGTTTACAAAACAAACGTATTGGTGTTAGAGCTGTTGAAAAATTAGTGAAAAAATATGCCGGATGCGTAACTCCCCTAAAACATATAACTCCACATAAATTACGTAGCACATATGGAACAAATTTGTATCGTGAAACAAATGATATTTATGTTGTTGCAGCTGTTTTAGGCCATAAAGATGTTAATACAACTCGTAAGCACTATGCTGCAATTACTGAAGATATTAGAAGAGAGGCTGCATCAAAAGTTAAACTTAGAAAAGACTAAAAGTGGTAAAAATTACCACTTTTTTTATATTAATTTAAAATAGAACAAATGTTTGACAATTGTTTTATAATATGATAACATATTGTCAAGTATTAGTTATGAGGTAAACCAAATGAAAAAACTTAGCAAAGAAGAAGAATTGTTAAATTATATTAAAGATCATCAAGAAGAATTTGGATATCCCCCAACAGTAAGAGAAATGTGTCGTGCAATTAAGGTTAGTTCAACAAGCACAATTTCCTACTATTTAAATAAGCTTGAAATGAGTGGTTTGATTAAAAAGAGTCCTAATAAAAATCGTGCATTAGAAATTGTTGGCGAAACATTTAATCTTGCTAATTATATTAAAATTCCTGTTGTTGGTAAAATTACAGCTGGTGAACCTATTTTGGCAATTGAAAACACAGAAGAATATTTTATTGCCTCTCCTAGCCTATTTCGTGGCGATGGTTTGTTTATTTTAACTGTTAGTGGCGAAAGTATGATTAATGCCGGAATTTATGATGGTGATAAAATTGTTGTTAAACAACAATCCAGTGCTGAAAATGGAGAAATTGTTGCTGCATTAATCGATGGATTTGCAACAGTTAAACGTTTTTATAAAGAAGAAAATAGATATAGACTTCAACCAGAAAATGACACTATGGATCCAATATATACCGATAGTGTTGAAATTTTAGGTAAAGTTGTTGGTTTAATTAGAAAGTTTTAAAAAAAAGAGTGAATTAATTTTCACTCTTTTTTTATTTTGTTTATACAAAAATTTATAATATCATTTTTATCTACTTCGCTTAAATTAAACCATACAGCTGTTGTTAGTTGTTTAAACCATGTTATTTGACGTTTAGCATAATGCCTTGTTGCTTGTTTAATATTTTCGATGCAAGTTTCTAGTGAACATTCATTATTAAAATAATCAACAAGTTCTTTATAACCAATGCCTTGCATGCATTGGTTTTTTATTGTTAAACCATTATGCAACAATGTTTCAACCTCAAATAATAATCCATTATTAATCATTAAATCTACGCGTTGATTTATGCGATCATATAATTGATCTCGATTCCAATTTAAAACTATAATTAGCGGTTTTATAATTTGTTGCGTAGTATTTGTTTGCATAGTATGTAATTCTGATTTTTTTGTTCCAGTTAATTCAAATATTTCAATAGCTCTAATCACCCTTTTAACATCGTTTGGATGAATTTTGTTTGCACTTATTGGATCAATGTTATTTAATATGTCATGCACATATTGATTTCCAAATTGTGCAGCTAGTTGATTGTATTTGTTTCTGATATTTTCATCCTTAACTGAACTTCCATAGTTATAATCACACATTAGGCTTTGAACATAAAAACCAGTGCCACCAACAACAATTGGTATTTTGTTTTTGTTTATTAAGTCAACAATAATTGGCATTGCTGCATTTTTATATTCTTCAACGCTAAATTCTTGTGTTGGTTCAACAATATCTAATAAGTGATGTTTAATACCATCTTGTTCAACAATGCTTGGCTTTGCTGTTCCTATATTTAATTGTTTGTAAATTTGCATACTATCGGCATTAATAATTTCGGTGTTTAGTTGCTTTGCTAGCTTAATGCTAATGTCTGTTTTTCCTGAAGCTGTTGGCCCTAAAATAAATATACAATTAAACATTAAACAATCCTTTTAAACCATTTTTCTATTTCTTTTTCAGTAACTTCAATAATCACTGGTCTGCCATGTGGGCATAATAAAATTTGATTTTCGGCATTTAACATATTTAACAGTGTTTCAATCTCGGTTTGAGATAAAATATCATTTGCTTTAACTGCACTTCTGCATGCAGATTTTTCAAGATATTCTTTTAAAATATCTGCTTTGTTAAATGTTAAAATGTTATCTAAATCATTTAAAATTGAATTAAAGAAATTTGCTAATGATATATCTTTTAGCAATACAGGAACTGTGGAAACTTTAAAACTATTAATTCCAAAGGATTCAATTTCAAATCCTAATTTATTGAATAGTTCAATATTATCGTTAATAAATTGCATTTCTAAATGATTAGTATCAAAAATATATGGAACTAATAATGTTTGAATAGCTAATTGTTCATTTAAAAAACTTTGTTTAAATTTATCATAAAGTAAGCGTTCGTGACCTGCATGTTGATCAATAAAATAAATGCTACCATTAGATTCAACTATTATATATGTGTTAAAGCATGTGCCAATAATCTTTACTTTTGATAAATCTATTTTTTGTTCATCATTAAAAATTGATTGTTGAGTGAACACATGCTCAAGTTTTGCAAATTTAGCCATTAAGTTTGTGTTTAATTCGCTTGAATTTGCTTGATAGTTTGTTGATGAATCAACTAAAAATGAATGAACACTTTCCTGCAATTTTCTTTCGTCATCACTAATTAAATCAACCTCATTAACAAATTCGGGCTCAATTGTTGTATTGGTTAAATTTGTGTTTTGTGGCTTGATTTCATTGTTAAATTGATAACCTTCGCTTGCGGTTATGGTTTGCAAATTATTTAAATTAATTTTCGGTTCAACAATTTCTTCTTCAGATTTATATTCTCTAACTTGTGAACTTAATTTTTGTAATGTTTCCGAAATTGGATTATAAAAAGCTCCAAATATTAAATTATTGTTTTCAAATTTAACATCAAGTTTGTTTGGATGAACATTAACATCAACTTTATCTAGTGGAATTTTTACATGTAGAACAAAGAATGGGAAAGCATTTTTCATTAAATAATTTTCATAAGCATTATAAATTGCTGTTTGAATGGTTTTATTAATAATATATCTGCCATTAATTAAAATAGTTTGATAAGTTCTATTAGCCTTTGTGAATGATGGTTTTCCTATAAATCCACTAACTTCAATAATATCTTGATATGTATATGAAACAGGAATAATGTTTTCAATGGTGTTTGCACCATAAATTGTGTAAATTGCTTCTTCGAGGTTTTTACCAGTTGAATGATATATTGTTTTTCCATCAACAATATATTTAAAAACAATTGTTGGATTAGCAAGAATTAA
>CALDPW010000077.1 GCA_937911885.1 uncultured Clostridia bacterium
ATGGATAATAGATATACTTTATTTGCAAGTAGAGGTGTTCGAGACTTAGAGGGATATAACAATTCAGTGGAAAAAGAAGGTGGAACAGCAAAAATTCCACAAATTGTTGCGCTTAATAAAATAGATTTAATTGATGCAGATATGCGTGAGGAATATTTGGAGTTGCTACGCAAACAATTTCCAAAAGATGTTAAATTGTTTACCATTAGCGCAGCTGCATTTATGGGGTTGGATGATTTAATTAAAGAAGTTTATGCCTTAGTTTCAAGTCAACCAAAACAAATTAGAATGGAAATTGAAGAATTTGATATTGATAAGCGTGGTAGAAAAACTTACACAATTAACAAAGTTGAAGAAGGCTATTTTGAAGTTAGTGGAGACTTGATTGAGGAAATTGCATTTAATGTTATTATTAACGATTATAACTCGTTTGCATTCTTCCAAAAACGCTTAAAAGATGAAGGCATAATTGATGCATTACTTGCTGAAGGAATGCAAGAAGGTGATACAGTAAAAATGTGTCAAATCGAATTTGAATATGTTATTTAAGGAGTAATTATGATTTCAACAAAAGAAAGAGCTAAATTGCGTGGATTTGCTAATAATCTGGCTGATATTGTTTTTATTGGCAAAGAAGGTTTAACCGATAATGTTATTAAATTAATTAACGATAACTTACTTGCTCATGAATTAATAAAAATAAAAGTTCAACAAAATGCTGAACTTTCGGCCAAGGAATTTGCTGCGCTAATTATTGAAAAATGTAACTGCGAACCTGTTTCGGTTTGTGGTGGTAAAATTGTTGTTTATAAAAGAACAACCAAAAAGAATTTTAAACACTATTTAGATTAATGCTTTTGCATTAATCTTTTTTATTTAAATAGATTTTCGTGTGTTGATTGATTAAAATTTTTATTATAAAAACTAAATAGGCTAAACATAAATAATATGGTTGCAACAATGGCGTAGTATGCCGAGTATGGATAAAACAGGCTTGCAAATAAAAGTGCTAATCCACTTAAAAAATATGGCTTTGTTTGGGACTTATTAAACATTATGCATAGTAGTTTAGAAAAGGATAATTTTGATGATTTTTTTAATTGAATTTTGTTATCAATTGCTATTTTGCTTGGTTCAATAATTTGTAAATATGTTTGATTTCCATCTAGTATTTTAACATTAGTTAAGTCTATTTCTGCCATTAAGTTGTTAACATTATCGTCAATTTTATTTGTTAAAATTAAGCAATAATCTTTATTTGTTGATTCAAACATTTGATAAAACAAAATTAAAATGTCGGGCGTTAAGGGTTTGTTAAAGCAGTGAAAAATTGCCGTGTTATTTACATATATGCAGTAATTGCTTATTTGTGGGTTATATGATAAGTTTTTTAAGGCGTTGTTGATTATAGTGTTTATTTCATTGGTTGTTAAAAATGCAAGATTTATTATTGTTTGTTTTATTTGATTTATTTGGTTTAGTTTAATATTTTTTTTAAGTGTTTTTTTGTTTGTTATAAAAGTTAATATAAAACAAATAATACATGTTGTTATAATTGAACAAATTGTATTAACTAATAATGGTATTTTATAGTAGCTTAACCATAAAAAACTTAAACAAAAAAATACTAGGTATTTAAATATGTTGTTTGATAATGTTGCAAATTTTGTTGGCATATATAAAAATCCTTTTAATAAGTATTGTGCAAACTTTTTATTGTCATACTGTAATAAATTTGCGAAATCTGGTGTTATTTGTTAAAATTGTATGGTAAAAGGAATAGTGTTAATGGAAATAGAAATTGTTAAATGGTTTCAGAGCACCGAAAATGCATTTTTAGATACAACATTTAATATATTAACTCAATTTGGTGAAGATATATTTTTTGTTTGTATGTTTTTATTATTGTTTTGGTGTGTGAGTTATACTTCATCATTTAAGTTTGCATTATTTTATATGGTGTCGGTTGTTATTAATTCCTTGCTAAAACTTATTGTTAAACGCCCAAGACCATGGCATGCTGATGCTTCAATTACTAATAAACTTCATGCTACAGGATATAGTTTTCCTAGTGGACACAGCCAAAGTATAGCGGCAATTAGCACATTTTTTACTTATAATGTTTACACAAAAACAAAAAGTAATTGGATGAAAATAAGCGCTATTGTTATTTCTTTTGTGCTTTGCGCTTTAGTTGCAATAAGTAGAATGTATTTGGGGCAGCATTATTTAACCGATGTTATTTGTGGCTTGGGTTTTGGGGTTGTTTTAATGCTTTTACTTTGTTTGTTTGAAAAGGTTTTGATTAAACTTTGTTCACGAATAAAACTTGATTATTTTTTAATAGCAATTTCGGCTTTGGTTTTGCTTTTTGTTGGAGCTGTTTATATTTTTAATATTGAATTAGGCAGTTTATCAATAAAATTATTTAAATATGCTGGATTATTGGTTGGCGCTACAATTGGTTATTATTTTATTAAAAATGAACCAAATATTGTAACTTCATTTAATCAACGTGTGTTTAAGTTGGTGTTGGGCTTGATAGTTACTTTTGGCTTGTATTTTGCGCTAAAAGCATTATTGCCTCAAACCAGTTCAATTGTGTTTGTTACAACATTAATTTGTAGTTTTGTAGCAACATTTATATATCCAATATGTTATAATGCAATATATAATAAAATTTATAAAAAGGATAATTAGTATGCAAAAATGCATTGTTAAAAATTTAAAAGAAACAAAAAGACTTGCCAAAATGTTTGCTAAAACATTAAGTGGTGGGCAGGTGATTTTGTTTGATGGAGATTTGGGGGCAGGAAAAACAACTTTTACTCAATTTTGTTTTAAATTTTTGGGTGTTAAGGAGCCTGTAACAAGTCCAACTTTTACTTTGCTTAGAGAGTATGAAACAAAAAAACTAAAATTGTATCATTTTGATATGTATAGAATTTCGGATTATAATGAAGTTAATGAAATTGGCTTTACTGATTATTTGTTTAATGCAAACGGTATTGTTTTAATTGAGTGGTTTGAAAAAGTTTTACCTGTATTAAAGGGAGACTTTATTAAAATTACTATAAATAAAATTGATGAAGATAAACGTGAATTTATTTTTGAAAAGGTTACATTATGAAATTTTTAATTATTGACACAACAAAATTATCGGCTTTTATTGTTGCTAAAAACGGAAATAAAAATTACATTAAAATAATTCCAGAAACAAAAAAACATAGTGAGGAATTGTTAAATAGCGTTAATGATTTGGTTGCTGAAACCGGTTTAGAATTATCGGATTTTGATGCTATTGGTGCAATTACTGGACCTGGATCGTTTACTGGAATTAGAATTGGTATGAGCACTGTTAAGGCATTTGTTTGTGCACATGGATTTAATATAATGCAAGCAAACCTTTTTGAGGTTGTTGCTAAAACAATTAATGAGGGAACAGTTATATTAAAAAATACTAACACAACTTGTTATATGGCTGTTATTAAAAAGGGTAAAGTAGCTAGCGAAAGCATTGTTGATTATGATAATTTGCAAAATGTTATTTATAAAAATTCTTTTCAAAAGCCGCAAATTCACTCTTTCCACACACGCATCGTTTCCACCAAGCACGAAGGAAACCTGTGCCATAGCCTGTCAACTGAATAAAGGAAGCAGCTA
>CALDPW010000078.1 GCA_937911885.1 uncultured Clostridia bacterium
AGCGAGGATACCTTGAACAGTACAATGATTGTGTGTTCAAGGTATCCTTTTCTTAACAATCGCCATTTTTGTAATTGTCGCATCTATCAATATTTTTAATGTCGCAACACGACATATATTCATGCAAAATAACCCTATCTCCAACTTTTAGGTTGCTAACATCTTCTCCAATTTGCTCAACAATACCAACAGTTTCATGTCCCAAATATGTAACATCCGAACAAGGCATTGGATACAATGCAGTGCTTGGCCCTTGTTTGCAAGTGTAAAATGTTAAATCTGTTCCACAAATACCCGATTGAATGTTTTTTACTTTAACCCAATTAGAGTTAGGCAATCTATCATCCTTAACAGTTTTAAATCTAACAGGCGAAAAGCATGCATGATATGCTTTTTTTGTAAATTTGCTACATACCTGAATTAAACCAACTTTTAATACTTTCCCTTCAAATATTAGTGTTTTCATAATAACTCCCAATTAGTTATTTTGATTAATATCGGATTGTTCTAATTCTTTATTTTCTTCAACAACTTCAAGTGTTTGTATTGTTGGATGCTCGTTGTTTTCAACAACTTCATCGTTTGCAACAACGCTTTGTTCAACTTCGTTTGATGTAGCAGGTTCGTTGTTTTCAACAACTTGTGCACGTTTGTTTGTGTTAATGCTATTGCGATAAACAAAAAATCTGCAATACAAAAATTCAGTAACAAAGTTTATAATCATTGTAAAAGCTAAAACCAAAAAATCGTTCCAGCCTGCACCAACCAATGCTTCGCCCCACCAAATTGAAAGTGGAGTAAATACTACATAAAACGCAAAAACTTTTAACATAGCAATTGGCACATTTGTTGCCGATTTAAATGTGTATTCACGATTAATAGTAAAATTCCAAAGAACCGATAGTGTTAACGAAATAAAATACGAAACACCATATTCGTTGCTTGCATCATTAAAAATTAATTGACTAAATAGGGCAAATGATCCAATTTGAATCACTCCTGCCGAAATTGAAATTAATGTAAATTTTATTAATTGCCATACATTTTGTTTTGTTGTTAATTTGTTATCCATAGCTATTCCCCCATAAGTTACTTTTAGTTTAACATAAAACTTTTTTATCTAAAAACAAATATTAAAAATTACTTGTAATCCATAAGTTTAAATAATAAAATAAATAGTGATGTTACAAAAAAATTTAGAACTAGAACTTAATATTGAATCGCTAGGAATAAATGGCGAAGGAGTTGCAAAAGTTGATGGAGCTGTTGTTTTTGTTCCTTATGCACTACCAGGCGAAAAGATTTTGGCAAAAATAATATTTGCTAAAAGCAGTTTTTATGTAGCAAAAATACTAAACATAATAACCAGTTCCCCTTTTAGGGTTTTACCACCTTGTCCATATTTTAATAAGTGTGGTGGCTGCGATATTCAACACCTATGCTACGAACAACAACTTTTATTTAAGCAAAACTTAGTTAAAAACAATTTAAAAAATATTGCAAAAGTAGATGTTAATGTTTTACCATGTGAGCCAAGCCCTAACACTTTGGAATACAGAAACAAATTTTCGTTTCCAATTTCAAAAAATGGCGTTGGAATGTTTAAGCAAAACTCACATGAGATTATTAATATTGATAACTGCCATATTCAACAACCTTGGGCAAAAGATGTTATTCAAATTTTTAATGCATTTATAAAACAATCGGGCAACAGTGTTTATGATGAACAAACAAAAAAAGGATTGTTAAAACATTTGGTTTGTCGCATGGAGCAAAATCAATTGCTTGTATGTGTTGTAATTAATGGTTCAAAGTTAAAAAATGCAAACCTTTTAATTGAAATGTTAAAACAAAAATTTAATAAATTTGGATTAATAACCAACATTAACACACTGTGCAATAATGTTATTTTTGGTGATAAGTTCGAATATATTTATGGGTTAAAAAACATAACCATTTCACAAAATCAAGTGTTGTTTAATGTGAGCATAAACAGCTTTTTACAAGTTAATTCACAAATTGCAAACTTGATTTATGATAATGTAACTAATCAAGTTGAAAACGAAGTTGTTGTTAATGCCTATTCGGGAGCAGGATTGCTTACAGCAATGCTTGCAAAAAAGGCAAAACAAGTTTATGGAATTGAAATTGTTGACTCGGCGCACCTAAATGCCGAAGAGTTAATTAAGCTTAATTCCATAACAAATGTAAAAAATATATGTGGCGATGTTAAAATCGAGTTACCAAAAATTAAAAATTTTGATACAATCGTATTAGATCCACCACGAAAAGGGTGCGACAAATCGGTAATAGATTTAATTAACAATCAAAAACCAAATAAAATTGTTTATGTTTCATGCGATAGTGCAACACTAAGCAGAGACATTAAAAACTTAACAAATTATTCGGTAGAACTTATTAAGCCATTTGATATGTTTCCTCAAACCAAACATGTTGAAACATTGGCTATACTAAAATTAAAGGATTAAATTATGAAAGCAATAGTATATGAAAGTAACTCGGGATTTACACAAAAATATGCAAAAATGCTATCCGAAAAAACTGGCCTAAGCTACTACTCAACAAAAGAAGCAAAAAAACAACTAAAAAAAGGCGACGAAGTATTTTTTATGGGTTGGATTTTTGGTTCCAAAATTATGGGATTTAAAAAAGCCAATAAAAAATATAAACTTTTAGGATGTGCAGCTGTTGGAATATCGGAAGCTAGCAACAAATATAAAAACGAACTAATAAAAAATAACAAAATTGAAACAATCAACTTTTTCTATTTGCGTGGAGGTTTTGATTTAAGCAAACTTAAAGGTGCAAAAGCAAACTTGGTTAAAGTGTTAATTAAAACCCTAGAACGTGACACACAAGTAAAAGGATGCAAAAAGGAAGATAGAGAGTTGCTTAGAATTTTTAAAAATGGCGCAAACTTTGTTGACGAACGCAATTTAGCTCCAATATTAAAATTTGTTAACAACTAAAAAAGAACACTGCTTTTAGTGTTCTTTTTTTTATTGATTAAAAGTTTTTAAGTTCGTCACTTACCATTTTCATATCAACTCTGCTACCATATTCTGTTTTGAAGTGTCTCATAACAGCAGGAATTGATCTGTCTGGCAATGTTAAAATAATTTCGTGAATTTCTTCGGCTGTTAACATTGTTGGCAAATATTGAGCAATTGCATCACGTTGAATAATAATATTGTTTTGTTCTTGAGCATTGCCAACTTTTGCATAGTTTTCAGCTTCTTCGGTTAATTCTTTAATTGTTTTTTGAATAATTCTAATCATGTCGTCGTCGCCAACTTCACGTTTAGTAAGTCTTGCTTCAATTTGAGCTTGCATATATTTGTTAACTAAAATTGAATAAATAGCTCTTAAATTGTGGTCACGAGATTTTACAGCTGCCACATTTGCTTTTTTAATTTCATCAATTATCATTTTTTACCTCCACAACCTTTCCGGATGTTTGTTTTTCATATTTTTTAGGTTTTAATAAGTGTTTATCAATTAGGTTTTCAATCATCATACTGCGCTTTCCATCTTCAATTTCTTTAACCATAAAATAAATTCTGTGGTTAACTGGGGTTGCAATACTTAATTGTTTTCCTAAATGAATAAAATAACCATTTAAGTAATCAATTTCGCTTTTAACATTATTTTCAATGCTTGTCATTAACGACGAAACAACTTTGCCGTTTTTCTTGCGCAATCTTCTTAAAATACGTCTGCGATATAACCATGCATCGAGTCCACTATCAACAAACTTATAGTAATCTAGCGAACCATAATTTTTAACTTTAACTTTTAGAGATTTTGCAAGCTTCATATCTTCAAAAATTAAACGATTAATGGTCTTTTTAGCATTTGGAACCATCATAGTTGTTCCCAAGTTATAACCTGTTAGTGCACCAAGTGAACCAATAATGCTGTTAATTATTGTGCGTGACCAAATATCACCAATAATGTTTGAGCTAATTTCGGTTGGAGCAATGCAGGACAAAACGTTTTGCATAATTGCCAAGTAAGATTCGCTTTCGTGTCCAAAATTGCCAACAATCATATTGCCTGGTTTTGTAACTTCCATAGATGCTTTGTTATGACGAGTTGCAGTCCAGTTAATAATTAAAGCAAACAAACGGTTTGTGCCAACAGTTTTTAACATTTGCTCAACATTCATAACATTTTGAGATGAAACAATAATGCCATTTTCATTTAAGTATTTTAAACTTTGTTTTGCAACATCGGCAGCATCGTAAGCCTTTGTTAAAACAAATATAATATCTTTTTTTGAAGTGAAACCATTAACTCCGTTAACAGCTTTAACTAAAACATTTTTGTTTCCAAATGCGCCAGTTATTTCAAGATTAACATAATTATCTAGCACAATGTCGCTGTTATAACGTTTTGCAACTTCAACATCATAGCCCTTTTCGGATAGTAGCGCCGAAATAACGCCACCAACAGCACCAGCCCCAACAATGCCAATTTTTATTTTTTCCATTAAATTTCTCCGTGTTAATTTAATAATATATTAACTAATACATAGTAATTATAACCAAACTTTTTGCCATATGTCAAACTCCCCAAACAAAAAAGAACGACTAATCGTTCTCTTTTTGTAGTATTTCTTCAATAATTAATTCCGAAATTTCCTCAATTGATAACAATTTATCGTTCTTAACGCAGTTAATAACGCTCCATCCAAATTTGTTTGCAACATATTTTCCTGCATTATACGCTTTTGTTAAATGATCAACATCGGCTTCGTGAATGTCAACTTTGTTACCTGTTTTGTATGCGCCACGAGCATCGGCAAGTTTTTTGCTAAACGCAACAGGAACATCTAAAAATATTACCATATCTGGCTTAGGAAGCTTTAAAATTCCAAACTCAAAGTTATTAACATAATCTAAAAATTTATCAAGTTCTTGTTTATCATCAATTAAAGCTGCTTGATGAAGCATTGTTGATTGAACATATCTATCAAAAACAATACTACCACCGTTATCAATGTGTTGCTTGTGTTTTTGCATTGTGCAAAGTCTATCAACAGCATAAAGTGAATTTGCTTGATAAGCATCCAAACATCCAGTTGCCCCAAAATCACCATTTAAATACATTCTAACAGGTTCACACGCTGGCGAATCGTAATTAGGAAAACATTGCAAAATGCAATTGCAACCCAATTTGTTTAATCTTTCACATAATAATTTTGATTGTGTGTTTTTTCCGCAACCATCAGTTCCTTCAATAACAATAAGTTTATTTTTCATTTGAACACTCCCCTAAATTAATTTTTCTAATTGATCTACTGCTTTTTTTAGTTCGGCAAAAGCCAACTCATATGGACAATTGCTTGTTAAATCAACACCAGCATTTTTTAAAATGTTAATGCTATAATCACTAGCCCCTGCACTTAAAAATTTGAAATAATTTTTTAAGTCGCAATTGTTTCCTTGCAACACTTTTAATGCAAGTGACACTGCCGAAATTAAACCAGTTGCATATTTGTAAACATAAAACGATCTGTAAAAATGTGGAACACAGCTCCAGTGATATTTTTTAATATCGTCATTTTTAACTCCTGGATTATATGTTGCATTTAAATCGTAATAACACTTGTTTAAAATCTCTTTGCTAATTGGAGCATTGTTTGCAACCAAGTTGTGTGCTTGTTCTTCAAATTCGGAATATTGCATTTGTCTAAAAATTGTTCCATTAAACAAATTTATATACCTATCTAAAAAGTAAAGTTTTTCTTGATTGGTTTTAGCATTATTTAAAAAGTAATGTGTTAATAAAACTTCGTTAAATGTGCTTGCAATTTCTGCTAAGAAAATTGTGTAATCATGTGTTTCGTATGGTTGAGCCTTGCAAGTTAAATACGAATGCATTGCATGGCCAAGTTCGTGTGCCAAAGTAAACACATCACTAATGTCACCAACAAAGTTTAATAATATTATTGGAGTTTCATCATAAGAGTTTGTTTCATATCCACCACTCTTTTTATCTTTGGTTGGATAAACATCAATCCACCTATCATTAAATGCTTGTTTAACAACATTAACATATTCGTCCCCTAATGGCTTTAATGCTTCCAGCACAATTGTTTTTGCTTCTTCAAAAGTGAACTTTTTGTCAATATCATTACAGATACTAACATTAACATCATAGAAGGTTAATTCTTCAACACCCAAAGCTTTTTTGCGCAACTCATAATATTTTTTTGTAATTGGCAAAGCTAAGCGCACTTGTTCTTTAAGTTTTTTGTAAAGTTGCTTAGGAATGTTATCACCATAAAGTGCAGCTTCAAATGTGTTATTAAACTTGCGAGCCTTGGCATAAAACAAATCGGCTTTAAGGTTTGTAATGTAGTTTAACGATATTGTATTGTTAAAGTTTTCAAATTGCTTATAGTAACTTTTATAAGCATTTTGTCTTAACACTCTATCCTTGTTTTTAATTAAAACAACATAGTCGGAATAAGAAGATATTTTATGAGCTTCCCCTTTGCTATCAAGCGCATCGTCAAATTTAAAATCAACATCGGCAAGGCTGTTAAACACATCGCTAGTGTCGCCAGCAAAGCTTCCAACTGCACTAAGCAAAGCTTCTTCTTTTTCGCTTAGCACATGTTTTTTATCACGCAACAAATCTTTAAAATAAAACTTGTAATTTTTAAAACGCTTATCTTTTTGCAAGGATGTTAAATATTCTTCACTATAACTTAAAAGTTCTGGTTCAACAAAACTATCTTCTTGACCAATTATGGTTGCAAGATTTTCAAGTTGTGTAGTCATTTCACCATAAGCCGAATTGCTAAGGCAAGTGTTAAAGTTGTTTGATGCATACATATATAACCTTGTTAACAACAAATCACATTGTTTGCTTTTTTGCAAATATTCAAACAACACATCAGCATTTCCAAGCTTTTGTTTGTAGCTAGCAAACACTCCAACAAACTTTTTAAGTTTTTTAAAATCGGCTTGCCAACTTTTATCATCTTTGTAAAATTTGGATAAATCCCAAGTATATTTTGTTTCAACTTCGCTTCGTAACATAACCTCTCCTAAATGTGAACTTTTTTACTAAGTTCCCCTTTAATTGCGTTGCCACAAAACAACACAATACCAAGCATAAACACAACGCCAACAATAACTGCAAAAATATTGATTAAATTAAAAGTTGTAACATTGCAAATTAATAACATTGCACAAGTTAATGTTAAAATAAAATCCAACACTAAAAATGCTAATACACATCGTTTGTTTATAATTAAAATTGAAACAACAAACGAAACAATTGCAACAAGCATTGTAATGCTTGGAATAACATAATCAATCATCCAAAGTTGATCGTTTGCCACCCACTCGCATGCAAACAACAAGCCAATAATAACACCCGTTTGCAAAAATAGTTTTTCAAAAATTCCTCTGCGGCTAAAAATTGTGTGTGCAACTAGCACCCAAACATAAACAATACCAACAGCCACCACCAAACTCCACAATGGGAATGTTGAGGTTAACAAGTTAATTGTTCCACAAACAACAACTGCAACAACACTTAAAAACAAAAATAATTTTGACAAAAAGCGTTTAACCTTAAATTCGTTTTTAACTGCAGGCCTTGTTTTAAACATTTCCTCGGCTTCGCCATCAATATCATATAAATCAGTGTGGCAAAGTGGGCAGGTTAAGTTGTTTGTATTAACTACAACTTTGCATTGTAAACATTTTTTCATGCATCCACCTCCCAATAATTACTGTTTATAACAACATTAACGCCCTTTGAACTTAATTCCCTAAAAAAGCGTGTTTCAATTCCAGTTTCCACAACACTTCTCGAAAAGCTTAGGTTTAACTGATTGTTATATGAGCATATTCCAAAGTTTTTTGTGTTCGAAAAACTTGCACACAAATCAAAGTGAAAGTTTTTAATATATGGTTTCATTGACTCTGGAATTTGAATAACACCCAAGTTAGAAACCGATGAAGTGTGAAGTTTGTCACCAACAAATTTATATGCCAAACGCATTACAATATTCTTTAAGAAAAGTGGCATAATTCTAATAATAAACCATTTTTCAAACTTAACATTTGAGTTTGCGGCTTTTAATAAATTTTCTTTTGTTAGTTTTTCCTTCATTTGTTTATCAAAGCTTACCAAAATATCGTTAAAGGTTGTTGTAGGTTTAAAGTAACTAACCAATCTAATAAACCCAGCATAGTTGCGAAGTGTGTTATCATCAAACACTTTGCGCATGTTGGCAGGCACCAAAAGTGCAATTGGTTTTTTAAATACCTCTTCACGATTTATGTTATAGTGTTCCTTATAGCAACACCAAGTATATAATGCAGCCAAATAAGTAGTTAATGTTACATTATGTTGTTTTGCCAATGCTTTAACTTCCTCAACATTGCAAGTTCCAATTATGCAACCAATGCCACCGCCTTCAAAATTTGTTCCTTCAATATGATAAGCCGGAACTTCTTTTGCTGCTTTGTTTTTATGTTTATCATAATAGGTTAAAAAGTTATCAACGGTTTCGTTGTTACTTGTTGGACCATCGGGATTTAAAATTAATCCATCACTTTTAACTTTTTTGCCTGTGTATTTTAAATATTGAAAAACAATTGATTTTAAAAACTCCATAGCACCAGTTCCATCGGTTATACTATGGAACACTGTTAGTGAAATTTTGTTTTTAAAATATGTTACATTAAACAAATAACCATTTTTTTGATGCACTGAATCAAAATTAAAAATATCGGGATCTTCTTCCTTAACAACAAAGTCGTTAAGATTTGAGTCTAAATACCACCAAAAAATACCTGGTTTTAATTTTACCTTAAAACTAGGAAAACGAGTTAGCACTGTTTCAACTGTTTGTTGCAAAATGTCTTTGTTAACATCTTCAACCAACATTGCACTAACACGAAACATATTGGGTCTGTCTTTTTTTGATATGCACGGAAAAATTTTTGCCGCATTATCAAGCGAAAACCATGTTTTCTTTTTCATTTTTCACCTTAAATTGTTCTACTTTGTAGTTTAATAAAAATAATACAATCTAGTCAAGTTTATTAAGCGAGTCGCAGTGTTATTTATTAATAATATACAATTATTAATAACTTTAACCTTAAAAACAAAAAGAACCTTTAATTAGGTTCTTTTAATATCATAGGATTCAACAATTTTACGCCATTCATCTTTATCAAAATCAAATTTTAACACTGGCATTTCAACAAAGCGCTTAACAATGTTTTTGCCAGTTTTTAAAGCGGCTAAATAACGATGAACACCATCAACAATATAAATTTTTCCATCAATTAAAGCAACTTTAATTGGCTTAATTTTTTTGTTTGTTGCAAAACGAGCAGCGTATCTATCAATCTTTTTAGCTCTTAAATTGGTGTAGTTTTTTGTTGGATAAATAATATCGCCATTAACACCATAATCAATAATTGCATTTAATTTATCAATTGAACGATTGTAGTTTGAGTTTTTAATTAAAAAATCATATTCATCAGCATGGGATTGTTCTTTTTTATAAATTGCTAAACGATTTTTAATTCTATCTTTTCTTTCGCCTCTATCAATTAAGCGTTGTTTAATAACAGATTTTTTTTCAGTAATAAAAACCGAAATAATATTATAATCGTTGCTTAATGCTTCTTTGCAATTTGCATAACCCAACACCGAAATATCTTTTAACACAACCGGCTTTTCAGCTATTGCGTTTTTAAACAAACTCTTACTTGTTCCATAATAATCTGAGTTATTAAAAATATCATATTCAAAAATCTCGCCCGATTTAATTTTTTCTTCGAACTCATCTTTTGAAATATATTGATATCTATCTATTGTGTCGGTTTCGCGGCGCTCCCTTGTTGTAAACGACGAAATAAGTTTAATATCATCACGGCTAAGCAAACCTTGAATAAGTGTGCGTTTTCCAACACCACCTGTTCCCGACATAAGCATTATAAAGCGATTTTGTTCCATAATAACCCCAATATTGTTAAATAATGTTAATTAATTATAGTAAATACTCATTATTTTTACAACCAATTTGACAAAAAACTACCATTTGCTATCAAATATCATGCAAATTTGGTGTTTTCCAAACTGTTTTTACGACTTTCAACTTGCTTATCAAAATCTTTTTGAAACTTTGATTTGTTTTGTTTTTGATTTTTTACATAGTCTGCTTTAAACTGCGAAATAGCTTTGTTTGATATTGTTTGTTTGTGATTGTTTATTTTGGTTTGGTTTAATTTAATTAACTCTTTCTTGTTTTCTAGTTCGCCAAAAGCAAAATTGTTTGCTGTGTTTTCCATCCCCTTATGGCTATCATAAATCATTTTAATCAGTTGTTTTTCAGATAATTTGCAAAGTTGTTTTTCGTTTAAATTATTCAACCTTGCAGCCGATTCAACTAATGCAAATTTATCAACACTAACCCCCAATTGCTTTGCTTGTTTAAAGCACTTTAAATCGCTTGTGTTTTCAATAATAACTCCCAAAATTTTGTTATTAACAAAATAGGAGTTAACTGTTTGATAAAGCTTAACCTCTGCTAATTTTGTAAGGCCCGAAACACATGTTAACTTAACAGCATTATCACTTCTTTCAACATCCACAAATCCCATGTTGGTGGCTATGGTTAAAAACTTGGTAACTGCATCGGTTAAACCCAATCCTTCAAACTGTTCATTAATTAAAACCTGCCTAGCCTCGCTATTTATAGCACAAACCGAAGCAACTTTGTTTTGTTTGTTTAAAACAAATTCCACTTTTGGATTTATTTCTAACTTAACATAACTAAACTGCGTGTTTTTTACACCACTAAAACCAAAAGCAATTGCAGTTAACAAAAACACAACAATAACGCCAATAACAAAAATTAACTCTCCCTTTTTTTGCATAACATTCTCCTTAATGTTAGCGTGCTTAAAATTGTTGTATTTTATGCAAAAAAAATCCAACCAAACGGCTGGATTTTTATTTTATCGTTTTATTGTGTATTTTACTAATAGTGGCAATATTACAACAAAGAATAACACCACAACAGCAGCAATAATTAACACCATTAACAAATCTGGAATATAAGGATTTTGCGACATATAAACACGTTTTGAAGTTAAATGGCTTGCAAGATTATCGTTATAAACAACCTTAAAGCTAACAACAAATTGTCCACCACGAGTTAGTTTAACTTCGCTGCCTTTAATCCATTTTCCACCATTAATTGAATAATATAATTCACCTTCGGTTTCGGTGTTTGTTGCAACAATTTTTGCATTCCAACTAGTAAACTTATCGTATTCGTCATATTCTTTGCCATCAATAACAAACTTAACTATTGGTGATTTTGGAATTACTTTAAACGATGTGATTTCTTTATAAGCACAATTTACTGAGTTATAGTAGTTATAAATTGGTTGTTTTGTTTCCTTGTTAATGTAGGTTAAGCTATATTCACCAATTGGCAAAATTAAACTACTAATTTTTTCTTCGGTATTTGAAATTGTTTCAACTTCTTGATTGGTAATAATGTTTTTAATAACCATTTCAATGTTGTAGCTATCGTTAATGTTATAGCACTTAATAGCGCTATTACGCGAAACAACAGGCACAACTTTTTCCTCTTCATCATCTGTTGCCTTGTAATTTAATCCAATTCCTTGAACCCCAAGCTCAATGGTTATTTGACCGCCATTTTCTAAAACACCATTTTTTAAATACATTTCATCAGCATTAACAATGTTGTTGTTAAACAACTCAACTGTTAAATCTGTTCCTGCAAGTTTGCGAGGGAATTTAATATCGTTAATGTTAGTAAATTTGTTAAAGCTCAAACTAACAACACCGCTATAAACATTGCTAATATCAATGGTGCTTAATTTGTTTGCGTTAAGATTTAACACTTGCAACTTGTTTAACGAAGATGGCAAGGTTAATTGCGAAATATTATTTTCATGCAAATATAATTCAGTTAAAGCTGGCAAATATTTTAAATCTTCGGTTTTAATTTCCGAAATAGTATTTGCTCCCAAATTTAATTTTTGCAAGCTTGGCAAATTTAATTTGTTCAATCCTGCAATGCTAATAATGCGAGTGTTTTGAAAATTAATTTCAGTAACATCAGCAAGCATGTTAACTCTTAATTGCGATTGGCGCACAAAGTTATCGGCTGTGGCATATTTAGCATTAAACACATTAACCAACAATTGATAAAAGTTGCTATCACCAATACCAGTTGAATCGTTAACAATAACTGGTCCCAAATCCTCAACAGCAGGCATGGTTAATGTTGGTTCAGGAACAACAGGTTCGTCAGCTGGATCATCTACAACATCTTCTAACACAACTTGTGTATTTTGCATTGTTGGAATTTTTGCAAAGGTTGGAGTTGTGAAATTAGCCAACATAACAACGCCAATTGCACCAATAAGATATTTGAAAATATTACTTTTTTTCATACTGTTTCCTATTATCAAAATTTTTATATATCTAATATTAACACATTAACAGTTTTATTTTAACAATTTTAGTCAATTTTTATTATTTTTTTAAAAAAGAACAACCATAACGGTTGTTCAAATTTATCGTTTTGCTTGTGGAAGCAACGAGTTTAATCTAATTAACAATTCATTGTTTAACACTTTAACTTGTTCCAAAATATCATCAATTTCGTTAACCGAAAACAACTCTGCCAGCGATTTTATTGTTTCTATTTGAGCTTGTTTAATATGTTGACCATTAATTGCATAGTTAGGAATTGTTATATATATTGTTCGGTTTAAATACAAAAACTTAACATATCCCATATCGTGCACAAGCAAATCATCATCACTCATACACATTTTTAATTCTTCATAAGCTTTAAAAAGACTTCCCATTCCATCTTCTTGCATTGCTTTACAATATATTTGATA